>JBMOPR010000713.1:0-1623 GCA_049323075.1 Pseudomonadota bacterium | reverse complement strand
CGCAGCCTCTCACCGCATCCGGTCCAGATGTTCTGCCAGCCGCACCAGATCGTCGGCCTGCAGCGCTTTCAACTCATCCAGCAATGGTTGTTGCCGGGTAGAGCCAATACCGCCGACGATCAACGTTGATGACGATGGCAATTTCTGCCGCAGTTCTTTCAGCAGCACCGGCACGCGGGGATCATCCAGCGGATAACTCAGGCTGACGGCCACGGCGCGGGCATCCTTGCAGTCGGCGGCGAAGGCGATTTCCTCGATGGGTACATTCGCGCCCAGGTACAGCACATTCCAGCCGGATTGCGCCGCCACCACGGCGGCCATGGTGGCGCCCAGTTCGTGAGCCTGGCCCGGCAGGGTGGCGATGACGATGCGCGGTCCCAGCGGATCGGTGTTGGCATCCAGCATGTAGCGGCCCAGGAAGGAACGCAGGTGCGCGCTGGCAAAATGTTCCTGGCAGGTGCGCACGGCGCCGGAACGCCACAGGTTGCCTACCGTCACCATCAGCGGTGCGGCGAACCGCATCATGAAGCCCACCGATCCCATGCTCACCATCGCCCGTTCCAGCAATTGATCGAACAGCGCCGGGTCCAGTTGCTGAATGGCGTCCAGCGCCTGTTCCTGCAGAGCGAGCGGATCAACCTGGACGGCGGGGAGGGCGGTGCGTGGTGCGACTTGCACCTGGGCCGCCATCTGACGCAGTTCGTCGTTGCTGAGATTCGCCACGATGCTGATGCGACGGCCGTTGTCGGTAACCCGTTTCAGCAGTGCCAGCCGTTCTACGTCGTCGTCACTGTACAGGCGCTGGTTCGACGCCGTGCGGTCTGGTGCCACGGCCTGATAGCGCCGCTCCCAGATGCGGATGACATCCGGTGTCAGCCCTGTCCGTTCCGCAACTGACTGAATGGAATGCACGCGTTAGCCCTCGGGTAAAGTGTCCGGATATTCTAGCGGTTTCATGGAATAGCGGTACTGGATGCGGGCCACCAGGGTGTCGCCGCCGTCCAGGCTGATGTTGGTAATGCCTTCGTACTGCAGCAGACGTCCCGAATCCCGCGCATAGACCAGCCGGATCGGTTCCACCAGCCATTGCAGCACCGGATTGGCGGGTGCTATCACCACCTGCATGTTCTGCTGATCAAGCACATTGCCGCTGGCACTGAAACGAAACCAGTCAAGCCGGGCGGGATTCAGGAAATGGAATTCGATCCGCTCACCCTGTTCCAGCCGTGCAAGATTGTCCTGCACGAAACGGTTGAAGCCGGCGTCTGCCACCACGGGCTCCGGCACGCGGAGGATTTTTTCCCGTGGCAGTGTATGGGCCGCGTCGGCATTCATCAGAAGAATGCGGCCATCGTCCCGCCAGATCACCGCTTCACGATAGCCGGTTTTGCGATTGTGAAAGCTGAAAGCCGGTGCGTGGGGATGAGGGCGATAATCCAGCTGTTTGTCAGCGAGGGGTTCACCCTGTGCATCCTGGTATCGCACCTGACCGCTCAGCAGATTGCCCTGCGCATCATAGTGCTCGGTGTAGGATTCGGTGTAGGCCGGAATGACAGTGTCCAGTCGCGTGGCAGTGCCGACATAGTGCAGCTGTTTGGCCGATACGGTTTGCGGTGAAGGTGA
>JBMOPR010000712.1:6014-7302 GCA_049323075.1 Pseudomonadota bacterium | reverse complement strand
ACACCAATCGCCAGTCCCGCCGCGCCATACCAGTAAATCGACGCCCGCACCTGCTCCGGCGTGCAGTCCTTCACGGGCACCGGAATGCGGGTGAGAAATTGCAGGGCGATGAGCAGTGATTTCATGGCGATCAGTGATCCGTAAAACCGTTGATAAACGCGAGGGAGTATTCCGTATGGCCGTCCTCATGGACGAAGGCGCGGATGCGGGTCATGGCTGCGTACGGCACCTCCACGCAGAATGTAGCGCGCGACGTGAAGCCAAAGCAAGCCGACAGAGCTGCGCGGATGACACCGCCGTGGGCCACCACCAGCACATGCCGGTCGGCATGTCCGGCGATCAGTGCGTGCAGGGCCCGCTCGACCCGCACGATGAAATCGCCAAAAGGCTCGCCACCGTTCGGTGTGTGCAATTCTGGCGCCTGCCACATGTTCTTGAGCAGTTCAGGGTATTTTTTCCAGGCATCGGCCGGCCGCATGCCTTCGATCTCGCCGAAGCAGACTTCCCGCAGATCAGGCACGACGCTCAGTGGCAGTTGCTGTTGGGCCGCAATCTCCCGGGCGAATTCATGGCAACGCAGCAGCGGGGAACTGATGACGGCATCCCAGCGTGTGTCAGCCTGCAGCGCTTTGGCGCAGGTGGAGCGCATTTGTTGCCAGCCGGTGGCCGACAGCGGATCGTCCAGCGAACCGCGGTATTTCACGCCGCCCTCGGGTTCTCCGTGACGTATCAGGTCCAGAATGATTTTGCGCGCGGGTTTGTCGCCACCGTGCATAGTCAGTGCTCCTTGCTGTTGTTGTCACGCTTTCCCGACACTGCCGCTTCTGCAAACGTGGCCATCTCGTTGTGCAGTGCGCAGGCGGCGCGCAGCAACGGGACCACCACTGCCGCGCCACTGCCTTCACCCAGCCGCAGGTTCAGGTCCACCAGTGGTGCGGCGTGCAGGTGCGCCATCACTTTGCGGTGGCCCTGTTCCGCGGAGCAGTGGCTGAAAAACAGGTGGGGGCGGATCGACGGATTCAGTTTCAGTGCACACAAGGCCGCCGCGCTGCAGATGAAGCCGTCCACCAGCACCGCCATGCCGGCCTGCGCCGCAGCGATATAGGCCCCGGTGAGCGCCGCGATTTCAAACCCGCCCAGTGCGCGGGAAACGGCAGCGGGATCGTGCAGGATGTGCTTGTGCTTCTCCAGCGCCCGCTCGATCACCCTGATCTTGTGCACCACGCCGGCGGAATCCAGTCCGGTGCCGGCGCCGGTAATATCGTCCGGTGTCAGGCCGGTGAGGGCG
>JBMOPR010000712.1:0-6004 GCA_049323075.1 Pseudomonadota bacterium | reverse complement strand
GATGCCCATCTCGCCGCCGACAAACAGATGCGCCTGATGCTGCTCCGCCCGCTGCACGGCGCGGCGGCCGATGGCCAGGGCCTGCTGCCACTCGGCTTCGGTCATGGCGTCGCCTTCGCAAAAATTCTGCGTCTGCGGCGCTACCGGTTCGTGAATCACCCGGGGCAGGTCCGCCGGATTCGCCAGCGTGCCGGTGTTGATCACTTCCAGTGTCGCTCCCAGCTGCCGTGCCAGCACGCTGATGGCGGCTCCGCCGTTGACGAAATTGCGCTGCATTTCCACGGTGACGATTTGCGGGAACGCGGACACGCCTTCCGCCACCACACCGTGATCGCCGGCGAAAATGCTGATCTGCACGGGATCGACCCGGGGCCGGTCGGTGTGCTGCAGGGCGGCCAGGTGAATCGCCACTTCTTCCAGCCGGCCCAGGGAGCCAGGCGGTTTGGTCAGCTGGTTTTGCCGCTCGCGGGCGCGCTGCTCGGCGGTGTGGTCCAGGGGGCGGGCGGGTTGCTGCCACCAGTCGGTTCTGATGTCGGTCATGGCTTATTGTCCTGTGTTTTTCAGCAGCAATGGCAGGCCCGCCACCATCAGCGTGACCCGGCGTGCGCGCGCGGCAATGGACTGGTGCAGCCAGCCGGCTTCATCGACGAAACGGCGGCTGAGTTCGCCCATGGGCACCACGCCCAGGCCGGTTTCGTTGCTCACCAGAATCACATTGGGCTGACTCTGGTGCAGATGATCGAGCAGGTCGGTGGTCTGGCGCAGGAACAGTTCGTGGTCGTCACGACAGAGCAGGTTGCTCAGCCACAGAGTCAGACAATCCACCAGGATCAGGTGGTCGGGCGACTGGTGCGCGCGCAGGGCCTGGGCCAGGTGCAGGGGTTCTTCCACCGTCTGCCAGTGGGACGGGCGCCGGCCGCGGTGATGGGCGATGCGGTTCTGCATCTCGCCGTCACGGGCCTCGGCGGTGGCGATGTACACGATGCGCTTGCCGCTGGCCCGGGCCCGCTGCTCTGCCATCACGCTCTTGCCGGAGCGGGCGCCCCCGAGAATGAAATCGATGCCGGTGATGAATTCGCTCATGGCTGGGAAAAGCGCTGCCGGTTCCACAGCACTTCACTGCCGTTGTCGGTGCGGGCCAGCACGCGGGCGGCCACGAACAGAAAGTCCGACAGCCGGTTCAGGTATTTCAGGCCCCAGTCATTGATGGGCTCCTGCTTGGCCAGCGACAGCACCCGGCGCTCGGCACGACGGCAGATGGTGCGGGCCAGGTGGCAGGTACTGGCGGCGCGGTTGCCACCCGGCAGGATGAATTCCTTCAGCGGCGGCAGGTGTTCGTTCATGGCGTCGATCTGGTGTTCCAGCCGGTCGATAAAGGTTGCGTTCAGCACGATATGGCCCGGAATGCAGAGTTCACCCCCCAGATCGAACAGGTCGTGCTGGATCTCCAGCAGCCAGGACCGCAGATCGTCCGGCACGGTGGTTTCCGACAGCACCATGCCGATCGCGGAGTTGAGTTCGTCGGTGGTGCCATAGGCCTCCACCCGCAGGCAGTCCTTGTCCACCCGGGTGCCGTCCCCCAGTCCGGTAGTGCCTTTGTCGCCGGTGCGGGTGTAGATTTTGGAAAGGCGGTGGCCCATGGGATGGCTCCAGTTCAGGTTTGGATTTCAGGTTAAGGCGACTGGCTTTGGCGCCCCGTGACCAGCAAGTTCGTGACAGTCTGATTTTGATCAAAAAATGGCCTTTTCGCCCTCTCTTTTGTATCAAAAGTCACAGAATGGAGCGGCAATCTACGACTAAGCTTTGTGAGGGTCAAGCTGACGTGACCGCAGTCTGACACCCACGTTGAAGCATTCTGTCCCGGAGAAGCCGACCATGAGCAATGTCCTGATCAATACCGAATTACTGCGGGAATTGTTGAACGCCGCGTCACGTACGGCCATGACCCACCGGGGCAGCGAGCATGAATCCTATGTCCTGGGCCAGCTGGAGGCGACTGCCAATTTCGCCTACGTGCTGGCCGCCGGGTCTGGTGATGCGGAACTTGAGCTGCTGTGCCAGCAACTGGCGCTGGATGCCCTGAACCGTTATTCCGAACTGGAATACAAGGCCTTGACTGCCGCTGCAGGCGGCGATACCCGTCGGGCCTGCCCTCAATACTGATCTCCGGTTCGATACCGTTCCGTGTGATACCCGGCCCTTAGTCTGCTCAGGGGAGCGTGCAATCAGTGCCTGACCGGTGCGGATTCAGCCCCCGGATGGCATCCAGAATCCCGGCGTTCTCGGGTGTGTCGATGCCCAGACGCCGACCTTCCGCCACCAGATACCCGGTAATGAATTCGATCTCGGTGGGCTGGCCCCGCCGGTAGTCCTGCAGCATCGATGAATGATTGGCGCCGGTCTTTTCCGCCACCGTGCGCACCAGTGTGAACAGCGGTTCCACCGTAACGCCCCCCAGCGCAGCTCCCATCACCCGTTCCACCTCAACACACACCGCTTCCATCTGCCTCAGCGCCGCCGGCTTCTGCAGCAGCTCGCCGTTGCGGCAGTCAAACAGCACCGTGAGGGGATTGATCGCGCAGTTCACTGCCAGCTTGCGCCACAGCCGTTGCAGGATCTGCGCATCATGGCCGGGGTGGAACCGGGTGTTTTTCAGCGTATCAACCAGTTGTTCCGCGTCGTTGGTCCAGGCCGGGTTCAGGCTGCCGATCCAGGTCTCGCCGCGCCCGGCGTGGACGATGTGGCGATCCGCCGCGCGCCAGGCACCTTCGGTGGTGGTGCCCACCAGCCAGCGGGTGGCGGGGAACAGGGTTTTGGCGCAGTCCCAGGTGCCCATGCCGTTCTGCAGGAACAGGATCAGGCTGCGGGAATCGATGCGGTGACGGATGGATTCCAGGGCGGCGGTGGTCTGGTGCGCTTTCACGGTCACCAGCAGGCGCCGGATGGGGGTGTCCTGGTGATCCACATGGAAGGCCCGGGTGGCGCTGGTGTGGGGCGAGGCGGTGTGGTCGTCCAGGGTGATCAGACGGGCGCTTTCACCGGGATGGCGGGTGAGCAGGCGGACACTGCTGCCGGCTTCCGCCAGGTGCCAGGCGAACAGGGAGCCGATGGCTCCCGGGCCCAGAATGTGCCAGTCGGCGTGCGGCATGGGAATTCCGGTGGTGGGTTACGGGGCCGGCGTGTCGCCCTCGGGCTTTTTCACGCTGCGCCACTTTATCACCATCAACCGGCCGATGGTACGCGCCTGCTCGATCTGCTGTTTGGTGATGCCGAGCATTTTGTCCGGCGCGGGAAAACCGGTTTCGGTGTCCGCCGCCGACATGCACATGGCGGCTTTCAGCTGCACAAAACCTTTCGAGGTTTTCAGTGCTTTCACGTTCAGCGCATCGTAGACGCGGCGGTAGGTCACCGCGTTGGCCTGGCCGATGTCGGGCTGGTGGGTGATGACGGCGAATTCCTCGTTCGACAGCCGCGCCACCACGTCCAGCGGCCGCACCAGCTGGCGCAGGCGGCGGGAGATACCCACCATGATCTCGCGCAGGATGATCTTGCCGTGCTGCTGCATCAGGGTGTTGTAGTTGTCGATGTTGATGATCATCAGGCAGGCGGCGCCGCCCCGGGATTGCGCGTGCTGGATGGTGGCCTGCAGGCGTTCCAGCGCGAACTGCTGGTTGCCCAGTCCGGTGAGCGGGTCCACCAGGGAATTCTTTTTCAGGCGCTGGTTCGATTCCACCAGCAGCTGGTTTTCCTTCAGCAGGCGGTTCTGCAATCCGGCCAGACGGTCGGCGGCATAAATGCGCGGCAGCAGCTGCTGGTTCATGGCGGACTTGTTGATGAAATCGTCCACGCCCTGGTCGAACGCCTGCATCAGCGCCTGATCACCTTCCCGTGCGGTGAGCAGCATGATGTAGGTGAAGTGATTGGTGGCTTCGTCCAGCTGACGTACGCGGCTGGCCAGCTCCAGGCCGTCCATTTCCGGCATCAGCCAGTCGGCGATCAGCACATTGACGGGGCGGCTTTCCAGCATCAGCAGGGCCTGCTGGGCGCTGCTGGCGGTGCGGACATCGGTGTAGCCGGCGGATTTCAGGGTTCGTCCAATCACGGCGCCGGAAAACTTCGCGTCATCCACGATCATGATGGGCAAATCGGCATTGGGCATAGTGGGATTCTTGTTGTGGGCCTGATTATTGTTTTTAAGTGTGGCCGAGCGCTGCGGCTCTGTCTAATTGCGCCCAGATTATCGCTGATCCGGAGGCGATTCGTCTGTATCCGTGTCGCAATTTTCAGCTGCGGCGGCGTTGATCCGCGGTCGCAGCCAGAAAAACAGTGCCAGTGCCGGAATGGCCGCCAGGGTGGAGAACACGAAAAAGCCGGTGTAACCCATGCCGGTCACCATGAAACCGGATAGCCCGCCGATCAGTTTGCCGGGCAGTGTCACCAGCGAACTGAACAGGGCGTACTGGGTGGCGGTATAACGCTGGCTCACCAGCGCCGACAGCCAGGCCACTGCAGCGGCTCCCAGAAAACCACCGGCGAGGTTCTCGCCGCCGATCACCAGGGTGAAAATGGTGAGATCGCCCGGGAACAGCGACAGCAGCAGGTACAGCAGGTTGCTCACACTGCCGAGCAGGATGCCGGCCAGCAACGAGCGCTCGATGCCGATCTTCACTACGCAGGCGCCGCCCAGAAACGCGCCGGCAATACCGATCCAGACGCCGAAAATCTTGCTCACCGCGCCGATTTCCGTTTTGGTGAAACCGCTGTCAAGGTAGAACGGCATGGCCATCACGCCCAGCATCTGGTCGGAGATCTTGAACAGGCTGATGAACAGCAGCAGGGCAATGCCCAGGCTGCCGGCATAACGCTGGAAGAAATTGCGGAACGGGCCGATGACGCCGTCTTCCACCGCCTGGGCGAAGGATTCAGCGCGGCGTTTTGGATGTTGCGGTTCCCGTGCCAGCAACGTCACCAGCATCACACCCAGCAGCAGTATGGCCATCAGCAGGTAGACCTGGGTCCAGGCAATCCGGTCCGCCAGAATCAGCGCCAGCGCGCCCGACGCCAGCAGGGCCAACCGGTAACCCAGTGTGTAGGTGGCAGCCAGCGCGCCCTGGGTTTCCAGCGGTGCGATTTCGATGCGGTAGGCATCCACTACGACGTCCTGGGTGGCACCGGCGAAGGCGGCGCAGAACACCAGTGCGATAAACGGGGCGAAGGCGGCGGGCGTGAGCAGTGCCATGCCCAGCAGGCTGGCCAGCAACATCAGTTGTGCCAGCAGCAGCCAGCTGCGGCGCTGGCCCAGTTTCCCCAGCAGCGGCAGTCGCACCCGGTCCACGGCCGGCGCCCACAGGAATTTGAAGGAATAGGTGAGGGTGGCGTAACTGATCAGGCCGATGCTTTCCAGCGAGATGCCGCTTTCCTTCAGCCAGATGGACAGCGTGCCGCCCACCAGCAGAAATGGCAGGCCGGAGGTGAAGCCGAAAAAAAACATTGTTAGCGCGGCGGGCTGGGCGAAGGCGGTGCGCAGGGTGATGGTGGCGGGTTTGGTCATCAGGGATTCCACAGATAGTGGCGCAGATTATATTTGCCGCCACTGAGAATAACACCTTCTGATTCCAGTCGTTGTTGCTGTTTGCGAAAGGCGTCGCTGCCTTCGGGGAAGGAGATGCGGCCCTGGCTGTTGATGACGCGGTGCCAGGGGATTTTGCTGCCGGGTGGGAGGTTTTTCAGTGTGCGCCCAACCAGGCGGGCATAGCGGGGCAGGCCGGCTAGCTCGGCGATTTTGCCGTAGGTGCAGAGTTTGCCTTTGGGGATGGAGGCGATGGTCTGGAGGATTTTTTGCTGGAGTTCGGGGGTGGTCATGGTGGCGCTTCCGTTCGAGCTTGAAGCATGTGGTTTGGTGTGCGGGACTTGTTGTGGTCCAGTGCGGGATTTCCAGACACGCCACAAGTACATCCCTGTAGGCTCGACAGCGGCCATCCATGGCCGCTGACGGTCTGGAAAT
>JBMOPR010000711.1:0-7318 GCA_049323075.1 Pseudomonadota bacterium | reverse complement strand
GCTTTCACCGGTTTGGCGGCTTTTTTGCCAGCCTTTTTCGGTGCAGCTTTCTTGGCGGCCTTGGCTTTCTTGGCAGCAGCTTTTTTCGCAGCGGCCGCTTTCTTGGCTTCGACCTTGGCTTTTGCGGCTGCTTTCTTCGCTTCTGCCTTATCGGCCTTGGCGGCGGCTTTCTTCACGGTCGCAACGGCCTGGGCCACTTTCTTGGCGCTGGCCAGTTCGCGCTTGGCACTTGCTTCCTCGGCTTGCGCCTTGCTCAGGGCAGCTTTGGCGGCAGCAACAGCGGCTGTGGTCTTGGCATCGGATTTTTTCTTGGCAGCGGCCTGGGCTTTGTCCAGAGCGCCTTTGGCGGCAGCCGCATTCTTGGAAGCATCTGCTGCGGCTTTTTCGATGGTTTTGTTCAGTTGGTCTTGCAGTTTTGCGATCTGGGCCGAGAGCTCGACCACAGGATTTTTCTTGGCGGCTTTGGGTTTCACCGCGGCTTTTTTGGCTGCCATAGTCATCGCTCCTCAGCTGATTTAGGTGGCACAGTCGCTAGCAATTATACGAGTTGTTTGGACAATATCTACTTTCTTGTGATAGCCCGGCCACATTCAGTCGGAAAAAAAACGGGCGGAACGGTTCCGCATGCAGGGGATTCTGCTAGTATCGGCCCCGGTTGCAATTAACGACAACAACGGCCGCAATCGCATCGGGACAAGCTTTTTGCATCCATCAGGCTGTCGATGAGCAGGATGGCGGAGAACGGGAGGAATTATGAAGAAGTGGGTTTTGGCAGCACTGTGCACTGCACTGGTTGCCTGTAACGAAGGCGAAAACGGGAGCACCAGCGTGATTCAGAATGCCCAGGCGGAAGACAAGGCTGCAGTGAGTCTGACCACCGAAGACCAGAAGGCCAGCTATGCCATCGGTCTGCGTTATGGCGAAGGCTTTGCGCGCGATCTGAAGGAAATCGATCTGGCGGTGTTCTACAAGGGGCTGCAGGATGGTTTCAAAGGCACTCCGCCGCAAATGAAGCCGGAAGAGATCATGGCCACCCTGCAGGCGCTGCAGTCCCGCAAGATGGAAGAGCAGCAGAAAGAACAGGCCAAGGCTGCCGATGGCAACAAGGCCTCCAGCGATGCCTTCCTGGCCAAGAACAAGGAACGCAAGGAAGTCACCACCACTGCCAGCGGTCTGCAGTATGAAGTGATCAAGAAAGGCAGCGGCGAAACCCCGGACGAGAACGACAAGGTGAACGTGCACTATCACGGCACCCTGCCGGACGGCACCGTGTTCGACAGCTCGGTGGATCGGGGCGAACCCATTTCCTTTGCCGTGAACGGCGTCATCAAGGGCTGGACTGAAGCCCTGCAGCTGATGCATGTGGGCGACAAGTGGAAGCTGTTCATTCCTGCCGACCTGGCTTACGGTCCCCGTGGCGCCGGTCCCAAGATCGGCCCCAACCAGGCGCTGGTATTTGATGTAGAACTGCTGGGCGTGGAAAAGGTCAACTGATCCTGTCCCCTGTCGAAGCGGCGTTCAGCGCCGCTTCGATGGCTTTCCATCCTCCTTTCCCGCACACCCCGGTATTCTCCTCACTTCCCCCTGCAGAAACGCTGCACGTAAAGCCTTCCGTCGCCCACACGCCCCCGTCACACCGGCCGGTGCCACTGGCATGCATAACGCCTGAAGGATGTACGGTTAACGGGTGAAAGCAGGAGGGAGAAAATGGCCGGGCCGACAGCGTCAACCCGGCGGGATGCAAACGGTCAGGCGACCTGTTCGCGCAGACGGTTGTGCAGGCGGTCGATCAGCTGGTCTTCCAGGTCGAAGCGTTCCACCATCACCATGCCCAGCTTGTTCAGGTCTTTGGCCAGCAGCGGCATGGATTTCTCGCATAGCTCCACCGAGGCATAGCGGTCGTTGAAAGCCAGCGCCAGTTCGGTGGAATCCTGGATCTTGGGCATGATGCGGGAAATCAGATCCTGGCAATCGTGATTGCACAGTTCCGCTTCCTTCACCAGCTTGTGATAAATCTCGAAATGGCCTGCCGACACATAGTCGATCAGCACCTGGCACAGGGCCTGGACCTTGACGGCAATGGGGGTGTCCTGCGGCGTGAATTCCTTGAGTCCGTCCACCTTGCAATAGAGGACGATGAGTTCCTGGCGTTCCTTCAACCAGTGCTTGATCAGCTTGTCTACAGAACCCCAATGATCAGTGGGAGAAGTGGCTTCGGTCAGCATGTGGTAATTCCTTCTGGTCTTGTTGCTCGGACGGGTAAGTGTGATGAATCACTGTTACCGTTTTACACAACGGATGCGGTAAGGACCGCTCCAATTTGGGTTGCAAGAATGCAGGTCTTTCTCAAATTGTCTGTGTATATCCAATCACCGGAGATGATTGAATCACCGCGCCATTCTGCTTTTGAATGACTGCGGACTTTCGAGAATATGTAAATTCATCCGCGGCAGCAAGCGACGCTTTCGGCACAAAGTTGTTGCATGTCACGTTGACAAACAGGTGGGCTTTGACTGGGGAGGCGAAAAAGGGATTTAGTGCGGATGCGGGCTATTGGCCGCGAAATTCTTAGAAGAACAAAGTCTAAAAGAGTGGGGTTGAAGCGCGACGATTCAGTCGCGCTTGCGCAGGATCTGCAGCAGGGAGAGCGCAGTAAAACCCAGAAAAACCAGCAGGGTCTGCCCGGCGATGGACAAGCCCAGGAAGCGCCACTTCACCTCGGCGCACTCGCCGGCGCTGTTGAATATGGTGCGGATGGTTTCGCCGATGGGAAACGTTTCCAGCATGTACTCCAGTCCCGGGCTGCATTCTGGCACCAGATGCTTGGGCAGGCTTTCCAGCCACAGGTGACGCCAGCACACCGCAACACCCAGCAGGGCCGGAATCAGTGCAAGCCCGCTGTAAACCCGCTGGCCGGTGCGGCCGGGATTGTGAATGAAAGCGAGCAGAAAGAAGAAGCCGGCCAGCATGACCAGGCCGCGATCGATCAGACAGAGGGGACAGGGATCCAGCCCCAGCGTGCGCTGGAGATAGTAGTACGCGAACAGCATGGCGACGATGGAGCCTGCCACGCCCGCGGCATTGCAGAGGCGGGATGAGGGTAAATTCATAGTCAGTCGTCAGAACCCGTGATGGATGGCGCGCCGATTATAAACACAATCGGCCAGTGCACTGTGACGATAGACCCGTTCCCGCCGGAAAAAATTCCGTCTGTATCGCGAAAGAGTTACGCGATGGCGCAGTCGGATTCCATGCTGCTGACGAACTCCGCCTGCGTGCGGCCGTCGAGCCAGCCTGCTTCCCAGGCTGCGGCAATGACGTCGGACTTGTAGGGGCAGGAACCCTGGTTTTCCCCACTCAAGCCAAACATGTACCCCTGACGGTAAGCCTTGTTCAGGGTCTCGATACTCCAGTTCTGGTTGTCGATTTCTTTAAAAGTCATCGGCTCCTTGCCTCTGAATAGCGGTGACCTGGAATTGACTGCCATAAAAGATGCCGCAAATGCGGTACCTGAAATCAAGATTAGCAGTCGATTCTAGGAAGTCACGGTAACTCGTTGATTTTTTATGTTTGCACCGTGCGCCAAAACGATGACTTGTTGGCAAAAGCCAAAAAAATTCAAGGAATTAAGTGAAGATGGATGGGGCCCCCGCACTTCAGCACACGACATCCGGTGAGAAGTAGCTCTCAAGATACTGCTCAAAGGACACGTTGTCACTGGCTTCCATGCGTCTTTGTGCTTCCAGCGAGCGTTTGGCTTCGTGCAGGAAAGGCACGGTTTCCTCGGGACTGAGTGGATTGTTGCGGAAATGTTTTTCCTGCTCCAGCGCGCAATACATGGCGAACTGGAAAAATGACTGGTCGCGTTCGTCCAGCTGGCGGATGACCTTCGACGATGGTGTCAGGTGCGGATCGCGCAGTTTTTCCATCTGCTGTTTCACCACCCTTGTGTGCAGATCGTTGTCGTAGGCCATGTCGAACAGGCGGGCCACCTGCAGCATGTTGTCCAGGTGCTGCTGTGCCCACTGGCGGAACGGCATTTTCACGCATTTGGATTCCAGTTTCATCTCCGGATTGCGGCCGTGCATCACGATGGCCTGCAGGTTTTGCGAATTGCAGGTTTTTTCCTTTTCGTCGATGGGCGGGCTTTCTTCCAGCAGGCAGTACAGCGCGAATACGTCCAGGAACATCATCTGGCCTTCGTTGATGCCCATGGGTGTGAACGGGTCCAGATCCACGCAGCGCAGTTCGACATATTCCACGCCGCGCGATGCCAGCGCGCAGGTGGGCCGCTCGCCGCGCTTGCTCACGCGCTTGGGCCGGATGCTGCTGTAAAACTCGTTTTCGATCTGCAAGATATTGGTGTTCAGCTGCTGGTATTCGCCGTTTTTCAGCACGCCGATCTTTTCGTATTCACTGTAGGGCGTGCGGATCGCGTGTTGCAGCGAGCGCACGTATTCGCCCAGCGAATTGTAGGAAATGTCGAGCCCGCTCTGGGCGTCGTTGTGATAACCCAGATCGCTCATGCGCAGGGATGTGCCGTACCGGCTGAACAGGGTGTGCTTGTTGAGCGTTTCCAGCTTGTGGTTGCGGCCCTGCAGGAACGAGGTGCACACCGCCGGCGACGCGCCGTACAGATACACCGCCAGCCCCACGTTACGCTGGAAATTGCGGATCAGCGCGAAATACTGGTCGGAAATGAAATCCTGCAGCGACTGCTGGCTGTTCTGCAGCTGGTGGTAGACCTGCCAGAAATTGTCAGGAATCGACAGGTTGTAATGAATGCCGGCAATGGTCTGCATGTAGCGGCCGTAACGGTGCCAAAGGCCGTGGCGGTAAACGTGCTTCATGCGCCCGGAATTGGAGGTGCCGTATTCTGCAATCGGAATGCTGAGTTCGTCGCCCAGCACACACGGCATGCTGTTGACCCAGATTTTTTCCTCGCCGATATGCTGGTAGGTGAAGCGGTGTACATCATTGAGAAACCGCAGCGGACGGTGCAGATCCTGAAACGCGGGGGTAATGAATTCCAGCAGCGCTTCGGAATAATCGGTGGTGATCCATTGATGGGTAAGGGCCGAGCCCAGTGCTTCCGGGTGCCGGGCCTGCGACAGGGTGCCGTTCGGTGTCACCCGCAGGCTTTCCTTTTCGATGCCGCGCTTGAGCGTGGTCAGCGTGTGATGCAGCCGTGTGTCGCGAATGGATTCAAGCCGGTGCAGTAGGGTCTTGGTCACGCATTATTCCTGTGCAGGGTAACGAAGCTGAGGGGCATTATGCGGGAAGGGGCGGCGGTTGGAAATGGTCGATACTGCCGCGCAAAATCGGTCGGAGATGGTGTGCGGGGGAGTGCTCTGTCCCGGGGCCGCAGAGGCCCCGGAACGTGGGAACAAACGCGTTCAGCTGCGACGGGCGCGGCGCAGCGTGGCCAGACCCGCCATGGCCGCGCCCAATAACCAGATGGTGGCGGGCAGCGGCACCGGTGCGATCTGCGCGTCAAAGCTGCTGACTTCGAAGGCAGAATCGTGGGTGATGCGGGTGTTGATAGTGAGAGAGAAGAGTGCGGCAGGTGTGACGGCGCCGGTCAGATCATTCGAGAACGCATAGTGGGTGCCGCCGGAGGTGAAGCTGTCCGTGGCAAATGCGCTGCCGCCGAATTGCTGGTTGGCAGAGTCATACAGGAAATCGAAATCGACGGCGCCCTGGGTAGTGCCGCCATAACTGGCGCCCAGCGCGTTGAAATTGCCGGTGAAACCGGTATCGCTGATGGACACCAGCAGCGTGCCGGCCGCGCCGCTGACGTTGATGCTGTTCAGATCCAGCTGTGCCGGGCCGATGAGAGGTTTGCTGACGCCGGTGGTGACGTTCACCATGAATGCACCCACGGAGCCGCTGTAGGTGATCACGCCATTGACGCCGTTCAGATCGCCGCCGGTGCCATCGTAGATAGTGACGGCGGACAGGCTGTCATTGGGATCGTCCAGGGTCATCACGAAGGCGGCCTGGGCGGATGGCAGGGCAAACAGGGTGGAGGCCGTCATGGCCAGAATGGGCAGGCATTTGCGTAACGGTGACTGCATGGCAGAAACTCCTTTCAGACAGGTTGCGGATTGTTGTTGGTCCTGAAATCGCTTGTCACCCCTGCGCGCATTGGCAGCGGCAACCGGAAGCCGGCCACAACAAGAACCCGTAAAACGCAACGTCCTGTCTGTCGCTTCCCCCCAAAGCAGAGCCAGTGTGGCGGGGAAACGTTTCGGATATCTGATCGGGCAATGAATTCTTTCTGACAGTCAGATTAACGTTATGCGTTCGCGGCGGGAGGTTGGGCCTCCGCGCGGGGGACAGGGTCAGGATGACCGCATATAATGCCGGTAAAGTCCGGACGTGCCCGGGCTGCCATCACACGACACCGTCGCAGGGTGTCCGGAGACCTGTCATTGAAAGCTGAAGAAAACCAAACCCGCATTGGCCAGTACAACCGTCTGCGCGTGCTGCGCGCGGTGGATTTCGGCGTGTATCTGGATGGCCAGGAACTGGGCGACATCCTGCTGCCGCGCCGTTACGTGCCGGCAGGGTGCGCCGTGGGTGACGACGTCGATGTGTTTGTCTATGTCGATTCCGAAGACCGTCTGGTGGCCACCACCGACAAGCCCCGGGCCCAGGTGGGCGAATGCGCCTATCTGAAAGTGGTGGCGGTGAATGCGGTGGGCGCCTTTCTGGACTGGGGCCTGCCCAAGGATCTGCTGGTGCCCTTCAGCGAGCAGTACAAACCCATGGAAGTGGGCAAATCCTACGTGGTGCACGTATTTTGCGATGAAGAGACCGGGCGCATTGCCGCCACGTCCAAGCTGCACCGGCACCTGAAAGAAAAAACCAGCAGCCTGAAGCCGCAGCAGCCTGTCAGCCTGCTGGTGTGCGGCCGCACCGACCTTGGCTACAAGGCGGTGATCGACAATCGCTTCCTGGGTATGCTGTTCAATTCGGACTTGCTACAGCCGGTGCGCATCGGCCAGAAGCTGAAAGGCTATGTCAAGGCAATACGCGACGACGGCAAGATTGATCTGTGCCTGCACCTGCAGACCCAGGCGACCCGTGACGAGCTGGCCGATAAGATCCTGCAACACCTGCAGGACAACAACGGCGTGTCGACGCTGACCGACAAGAGTTCGCCCGACGATATCTATCGCCAGTATCGCGTCAGCAAGGCCAGTTACAAGAAAGCTATCGGCAACCTGTTCAAGCAGAAAAAAATCCGGATCGAGCAGGACCGTATCGTGCTGGTGTGACGCGCAATCACCCGTTCTTTCAATCCGGCATGAAA
>JBMOPR010000710.1:0-7367 GCA_049323075.1 Pseudomonadota bacterium | reverse complement strand
CTTCCGGCTCTGTAACCTGTATTCCGCCCAGTCAGGAAGTCGCCCATGACGGATTCCCCACGCACCACCGGCCCGGACGCTCCGGGCGAAACCCGCGCAACGCCCCCCGGCTGGTTCAGACGCACCCGCACCGGCGGCAGCACATTCCTCACCACCCTGTTCGACTTTTCCTTTTCCAAGTTCATCACCGTGCAGATGTTCCCGGTGCTGTACGGTGTGATCCTGGCGTCCACGCTGGTGGGTGTGATCTACCTGACGGTGGAGGCGTTTTTCACTTCCTGGTGGCGCGGACTGTTCTATCTGTTCGTGGCGGGGCCCATCGGATTTATCACAGTGGCCACAATCACCCGCGCGCTGATGGAGTTTTACATCGTGGTCTTCCGCATTGCCGAAAACATGGATGAAATCCGGGTGATCACCGAACGTTTCTCCGGCATCTCGCAGGGCGTGGAATCCATGCGCGAACTGACGCGGCTGATTCCGTTCTGGAAAACGGCGGGCAGCAAGTCAGGCGATAGCGCGGACAAACCCGACCGGTCGAAACGCAAGAAGGACCAGAATTGGCCTTACTGATCCACATTGTTGCGGCCCGCCAGGCGAGGCTCCGTCAGCCGCCCGCTCGCGGCGGCATCATCACCGAACAGGACTGCTGCATCACGCGGTGAAAAATAGGCCGCGCGCAGGCGTGCCTGGTCGTGCTGGATTGCATCCGCCTCAGCCGGATCGGCGGCAGCCGCGCCAGCGCTCATTTCCACCATGCGTTTCCGGTATTCGTGATAGTGCATCAGCAGGGTAGCCGCCTGGTGTCCCGCTGCACCGCCCGGCGTCTGCCGCAGCTGGTTGACCAGGCGCGACAGCGCAGCCCTGTCATCCCTCTGCGACAGGGCCGCATGGACGGAATCCAGCGCCTGGGCCGTAGCCCCATCCACCATCAGATCGCCGCCGGCACTCTCCCGCAACAGCGCTGCAGGAATGTGGATGTCGGCCGGAATCGCGGGAGTGGCGGCCGCAGACGCAATCAGCTGCGCCGCAACCGCTGTGGGAGGCTCCAGCCGGATGGCCCACACCAGCACGGCGAGCCCGCTGGTCAGCATTACAGAGACGGCGATCAATACCCGGATATTGCGTTGCATGGAAGGCTGCATGAGAAGTCCCTTTTCCCGTTGTTATTGTGCATCCGCCAGCCAGGCGGTGGAATTCAGTTCCACATCGGCATCAATGCGCAGGCGCGCCATCCATCGCTGCAGTCGGGCCTGCACAATTTCGTCTTTCAGCGTCAACTGTACCTCTTCAAACGTCGGCGGCGGCAGCTCACGCTGATTTTCCAGACGGATGATATGCCAGCCGAACTCCGAAGCCACGGGTTCGGCGGTGACGCTGCCCGGCTGCAATGTACGTACGGCATCGGCGAAGGACGCCAACATCTGGTGTAGCATCAACCAGCCCAGATCACCACCCGGACCCGCCATCACATCCTCGGATTCAGCATCTGCCAGCGCAGTGAAATCCTGCCCGGCCCGCAACTGGCGCGCGATCTTCTGCGCCTGTGCGCGGGAGTTCAGCAGAATATGACTGACCCGATACTCGCGCCGGGGCGTCAGCTCGCGGTAACGCTCAAGGATTTCAACGGGATCGACCTGAATCGAACGGGTATATTCCTGCACCATCTGCCGCGCCAGCCAGGAACCGGTGGCCAGCCTCGCTTCGGCCGCTACCCGCGCCTGCTGGTCCAACCCCCGACGGCGGGCTTCCTGCACCAGCAATTCCATGGTGATCATGTCATCCAGCGCCTGCTGCCGCTGTTGCGGAGACAGGTGGCTGGCGGAATCGAGTACGCCTTCAGCCTGCAGATCCCTGGCCCGGGTTTCCAGCAGCACGTCGAACGTGGCACGATCCAGCACCGCGCCATTGACCCTGGCCACCACCGCATCACCAGCACGCGCGAGTGAAATGACGTCCTGGGCCAGCAACCACCCCAGCCCGCCCAGTACCAGCGTCAGTGTCGCCGCCAGGGGCACCAGACCGCGATTCCTGTCTGTCATGACACTCTCCCTTTCCTGTGGAAGTCTTGTTGTTGTCGGAAAACCGGACGTTCTTATAAAACGTCTCATCCATGAATCAAAACCGACAATTAACTTCTCAATACAGGCGACGGCCGTCAACAGGGCCGGGGTCACGAACAGGCCAGGGTTAAAGCCGCAACGGCCAATCAGAATAAATCGGCCACATCACTTGCCACCCAGCAGTATGCGGATGGCGATGCAGGCTTCTTCCAGTTGCCGGGCATCGGGTTTGATGCCACTGATCATTTCGCTGTAGATGCAGGATTCACCCAGGCGCACCATGAAATACGACAGGCTGTCCACGCTCAGCGGCGGCTTGATGCGGCGCGCTTTCACTTCCTGCTGCAGCAATTCCGTGTTCAGTGCCACAGCACGGGCATGAATGGTGGAATCATTGGACGTGAGCACCCGCAATGCATAAGCCGGGTCCTGCGACATGAACTGCCGCAGGGATTCGGATTTCATGATGTCGAGATTGACGCGCCTGAACACATCCACCATGAAATCGACGCCCTTGCCGGTGGCCTGATCCAGCGCGCGCTCCACCAGCGGTTGGTAGGTGGACCAGAGAATTTCGCCCATCAGCAATTCCTTGTTGCCCACCCAGCGGAACAGTGTGGCGCGGCTGACCCCAAGGGTTTCCGCCAGTGATCCCAGATTGAGTCGCTCGCCCTGCAGCCACAGTGCGCGCGCACGCTCGAACACATCCAGCGGCGTCACGCGCGGTCTATCCGGCTTTTTCTGCAGAGCCTGTTTCAGAGGGGTATTACGGCTGGCCAAGGTGACTGACTCCTTTACTGCGGTTTGCCGGATCGCGCCGGTCAACAGACAGGCAGGCGCGACGCTGGCAAAGTACCGTCCAACAAACGGCTATCCTTGAGGGCGCAGAATACATCCGGACTGCACGCATGTCAGGACAAATTACGCAGAAAAAATTTGCCGCGGACCTTTGCGGCCGAAATGAAAGCAAATCCTGCTGAAATCGCCTTTTTAATGTAAGGGAGTTAGCGATTGCTGCGAATCAGGTGATGGAAAATCGATGCTGGAAATCGGCTGGCCTGCCGCGCCCATGCCGCAACCGGAGCAACCGGCTGCGACATCGCGGGGCAGTGTGCGGGGACAGATCAGGCGCGCGCGGCACTGCTGGAGTATTCCACCAGTTCGCGTTCTTCTTCCGCCTTCAACCGCACCAGGCACTCATTGATGGTGCGACTGATGCAGGTGGAATTACGGATCAGTTCCATTTTCGGCCAGGTGCTGGTCTCACCGTTGCGGATGAAGCGTGCCACATCCGCCGGCGTGGCATTGGACAAAATCTTGAAGATATTGCCCGGCTGACGCGGCGGCACGATATTGATGTCGCCCGCATATTTCTGCGACAGCATGGAATGCACCTTGTCCACCAGCAGTGCAGCGCTCTGGTTGGTTATCTTGTTCTTGGCGTAATCCAGCCCGTGATTGATGTTGTAGCGCACATTGTTCACCAGCATGTCTTTCACATACGAGGCAAACGTGCGCTCGCTTTCGGCGCGGGACAGGAATGGCACCACGTGCGGATTGGTCTGGCTGACGATGGAGTGGTTTACGCCGTAAATCCGCGCCAGGCGCTGGATCGGCAGATCGTTCTTGATGGAACCGTCCACCCATTGCCGCGACGGAATATAGGGCACTTTCTCGCCGTTGATGTTTTTCGCCCACAGCATCACCGGCGGGTACACATAGGGAATGGCGCAGGATGCCAGCGATGCCTTGCGGATCAGCACGTGGGGTGAGGTCACCGCGTTGAGCAGGCGTGATTCCTGATGCGGGTCCGCCGGCGACACGGTGATATTGATGCGGCGGCCAGTGCGCTTGTAGGCTTCCTCGAACGTCAGATCTTTCACATTACGTTCCAGCGCCAGCTCCAGCTGTGCCGGGTCCAGCAGGCCCTTGCCGCGCAGGGTGCTGCGCCAGCCGGTCATGCGGAAGGCTTCCACGAAAATGTACTCGGGATCGAGCATGACTTTCAGTTCTTCGTCGGTATGCGTCGCCACCACCGACGCCATGATGGAACCAGCGCTGGAACCGGAAATGATGTTCGGCAGCAGGCCGGATTCCCACATGGATTTGAGTACGCCCAGGTGAAACAGACCCAGTGCGGCACCGCCGCTGAGCATCAGCGCGGACTGGCCGAACGCCTGCTGGGTGCGCTCGAAAAACTCCAGTTTCTGCACCAGGGAAAAATTGGGTAACTCGACTTCCGCGATCCAGCGCAGACTGGCGCAGACTTCGGTGAGGTAATCGGTGATGAGCTTCTTGGTGCCAAAATAGCTGTATTCGTAGAGGACAGGATTGGCGATGCGGCCGAGGTTACCGTGCAGGCCCTCGTTGATGTAGAACGCCAGCTGGTTGACATCGCCACGCTCGCGGGCAGTGCGCAATTCATTGAAGCGCAGCCGGATCATCTTGTAGTCGTAATGCGGTGACGCGTCTTCCTCTTTCCACTCTTCAGTGCCGGAAAGACGATCGTATTCCTTGGCGGCATCACTCCAGGCAACATAGTCCTCGGCGCTTTGCATCGCTTCCAGACAGGCCTTCAACGCTCGCTTCATTCTTACCCCCTGTACCACTTCAATTCGTCAGAGTGCGCAATGTCAGCTGTTATTGGTAGATCAATCGCTTCCTGGCGATGCGTGTCACGAAGGTGCGTATCGTGAATGTCCCTTGTGCCCGGCTGGGTGACCAACAATTCACCCGAGTGTGCCGAAACACCGATCATCAATATATGAAGCAATTGAATCATTTTGTAAACCAGAGACCGGTTGATAGACAGACCCAAAAGTCACGTCTACAAAACCCATTAGTCACATTATAGTCCAACGATCGCGCAACCAGATTAAAAATCGATCAAACAAGGGGTTGCGGCAGAAGATGGGGGGGGGGGACGAAAAGTCGCCAGGAGACGGGTTCAAGCCTGCCGCAGGTACGCGTGCACGTAGGAGCAGGATGCCTTGATGGTCAGGCCCTGTGCACGGGCCCAGGCAAGGCCCGCCTCCACCAGCAGCGCAGCGATGCCGCGTCCGCGGGCGGACCCCGGTACGTAGGTATGGTTGAAATCCACGGTGGACCCGCTCAGGCGGTACGTCATCTCGGCCTCGCCGTTGCCGGTGTCGCAGACGAAGCGGGATTTGTCCGGCTGGTGAATGACGGCGGGCACTGCAGTGGAGGCGGTCATGGGCGGGGTCTCAGCGGTCCTGTTCCAGCAGATGTTCCGACAGCTTCTTGCGGATGTCAGCGGGAATAGGCACGGATTTGCGGGAATGCTTGTCGAAATTCACCATGGTGGCAGACCCGGTGGCGCAGAGCTTGCCGTCCTGCCAGGCTTCCTGGCCCACCAGTACCGACGAAGTGCCAATGCGCAGCACGTAGGTGCGGATTTCCACCTTCTTGCCGAAGAACATTTCTTCCAGGTATTCAAGTTCCAGCTTCACCAGTACCAGGCTGACTTCTTCGGTGGACAGGCTGGGATTGAAGATGCGCAGGATGGATTCGCGTCCTTCCAGGAACCAGACCGGCAGCACGGTATTGTTGATGTGCCCCAGTGCGTCGGTGTCGCAGAAGCGGGGATTGATGCTGAGGGAGAACATTACATGGGACGCTATCATTGTTATTCCACTGACTGGTGAAACCGGGGGCATGATCAAACTTTCAACAGATCAGAAACCCGAACGGGCGAATTATACACGCAGAGGGACACCACTTGCTGCCACCGGGGCAATTTTGGCGACACAAGGCAACCAGGTGGCGGCGGCGCGGATGCGCAAATAATGGATTCGGCAGGGATTATCCGGCACAACGGCGGGAGTGGGTATTCCCGGTGCACTGGACTATGATGGGCAGATCCAGACTGTCAGGAGACACCCGCCATGCCGCCCAGCCCGCCCCTTGCCAACCCGCCCATCGTGCTGGTGTTAGCCGGTCATGATCCCAGCGGTGGCGCCGGCATCCAGGCCGATATTGAAACCCTCACCAGCCTCGGCTGCCATCCCTGTACCGTGATCACCGCCCTCACCGCCCAGGACACCCAGAACGTAAAGGATTTCCAGCCGGTGCCCGCCACCTTTCTGGTGGAGCAGGCCCGCGCCGTGCTGGAGGACATGCCGGTAGCGGCATTCAAGATCGGCATGACCGCCAGCGTGGAAAACGCCGAGGCCATTCACACCCTGCTGCAGGATTACCCCGGCGTGCCGGTGATTTTCGATCCGGTGCTGGCGGGCGGTGGTGGCGGCTCGCTGGCGCGGGAAGATCTGGAACAGGCACTGATGGATCTGCTGGTACCGCTGACTACGGTGATCACCCCCAATTCCGTGGAGGCGCGCGCCCTGTGCAGTGACGCTGACACACTGGAAGCCTGTGCCCAGCAGTTCATGGCCCATGGTGCAGAGTATGTGTTCATTACCGGCGGCCACGAGAACACCAGCAACATCGTCAACCGGCTGTGGGGACACCGCCAGTTCATCAGCGAATACCAGCAGACCCGCCTGCCAGGCGAATATCACGGTACCGGCTGCACGCTGGCCTCCGCCATTGCCGGTTATGTCGCCCACGGCGCACCGGTGCCCACTGCCATTCGGGACGCCCAGGCCTACACGGCACGGACGGTGGCGAACGCCCGCCGGCTGGGAATGGGGCAGCTGATTCCAAACCGGCTGGCCTGGTGCAATGGCCAGGACCAGACGGGTTGAGTAAAGCAGGATGAGCAGTTCCGAACAGAACAATATCCGTGCGAAGCTGCGCGGACTGTATGCCATCACGGACCCGAAACTGACGCCGCCGCAGACCATGGTGCAGCAGGTGCAGGCAGCGCTGTCTGGTGGCGCCCGAATCATCCAGTTGCGGGACAAGTCGCCGGACCGCCCGCTGCGCTTGCGGTTGGCGCAGCAGCTGCGGGAAGTGACGGCGCAACATCACGCCCTGCTGATCATCAACGACGACGCGGATCTGTGCCGGATGGTGCAGGCGGATGGCGTGCATCTGGGACAGGAGGATATGACGCTGGTGCAGGCGCGGGATCTGCTGGGGCCAGATTTCATTATTGGTGCCACCTGTCATGGTTCGGTGGAACTGGCCGAGCAGGCGCGGAAGAACGGTGCGGATTATCTGGCATTCGGACGGTTCTTTGCGTCGTCCACCAAACCGGATGCGCCGCCGGCGGATCTGACATTGATCGGGGAATTGGTCCGCCGCTGCCCGCTGCCCACCGTTGCCATCGGCGGTATTACGCTCAATAATGCTGCCCCATTGCTGGAGGCAGGTTTTGCGATG
>JBMOPR010000709.1:2677-7377 GCA_049323075.1 Pseudomonadota bacterium | reverse complement strand
CGCCGTCACCAACGGCACCGGACTGAAGGATGCCATCGATTCCTTCATCCACTTCCGCGAAACCCTGCTGCTGTCGCGCCGCAACACCGATGAAACCGTGCTGCTGAATCTGCTCGGCACCACCTGGGACGCAGAGATTACATCCACTGCCTGCGCCGGTGACGCGAAAGCCAAACTGGTTTACTCCTTCAACAGCCTGGGTGTGGCCACCACCGGTTACCATCGCCTGAACACCAACCTCGACGACGAGACCGGCGAGCCCATCTGCAAGAAGGCAGGCTACGGCATCCTGTTCAGCACTTACGAGACAGATCCCATCTTCACCTGCGCCAATCAGTGTGTGGATTCCGACCTGAATCGCGTGATCCTCGACAGCGACGAGAACGGCGATATCGTGATTGCCATGAACTACGATCCCATCAACCAGCAGATCAGCATTCGCGAAACCCGCACCAACGGTGATGAAGAAGTCACCACCACCAAGGTGCTGACCCGCCGCTGATCGACAGCATCGCGCGTCACAACCAAGGCTGCGGCGCTAACCCGCAGCCTTTTTTTTGCAAGGAATGTGACGCTGCAGTCCCCGCACCGAACCTTGGTATACTCGGCGGGCTTCTGTCCCCAAGCCCCACCAGCAGGAATGTCCGCCACCATGACCGAATCCGCGCAGGCCAAAGCCCGTCAACTACTGGACGCCCAGGTCAATTTCTGGCTGCAGGAACTGGCGCCCGACCGCCTTGCCGCCATCGTGCGCGAGGAAATCGCCTATCTGTACGGCGAACTGGACCGGATCAGCCTGCACGAAGCCGTGAGCGCCGCCAAGATCAAGGCCACCGCGCACCGCTACGCTCTGGAGATGGAAATCGGCGGCGCCATTCCCGAACTGTTCGGCGAGATCGCCAATCTGGTGTACGAACACCCCGCGCAATACGACACCCGGGTCAGCGATATTTTTTCCAGTCGCATCGCCCAGGAATTCATCGAAAAGGTTTTCGAATCCGGCAGCCTGCTGGACCAGGCCGTGCGCCAGATCCAGCAGAGCGGTCCGTTCAAGGTGTTTCTGGCGGATGTGGTGTTGCTGGCGGTAAAAGGCTACCTGCTGGAACAGAACAGACTGCTGGGCACGACGCCGGTGATCGGTGCCGGCCTGCGCCGGCTGCGGGCGTTTCTGGATGAGCGCCTGCCCAGCCTGCAGGATGGCATCGAGGAAGCGTCGCACCAGCTGCTGGAGCGCAGCATCGGCAACACCCTCACCCTGCTGGACCAGTTGCTGGACCAGGGGGAATACCGCGAGCAGGCGCTGGCGGCCACGCTCAACCTGTGGGACGACATCAGCACCTGGCCAGTGTCGCGCCTGCGGGATTTCACCTCCGAAAACGATCTGCAGGAATTGATGGTGCTGGGTTACGAATTCTGGCGCGAATTCCGCGAGACCGATTATCTGACCAGCATCATCGATGCGGGAGTGGATTTCTTCTTCGACAAATACGGCGAGGATTCACTGCAGAAAATCATCAGCGAAATGGGCGTGACCTACGAAATGATCGAATCGGAAATCCTGAATTACAGCGCAGACATGGCCAGGCTGGCGCTGAATCAGGGCATTGCAGAAACCATGCTGCGGCGCCACCTGGAACGGTTCTATTTCAGCGTGGGCACCCTGTCCATTCTGGGTGAAAACACCTAACCTAGCGACAACCTAGCGGTAGTTTTTCATCCGGCGGTGCACGATGCCGGCATCCAGGTATTCGTCGCCGTAGGCGTGAAAGCCGTATTTTTCATAAAAACGGGTTTTGTCGATCTGGGCTTCCAGCGCGATGCGTTCAACACCGCGCGCACGGATCGATTCAATCACCGCCCGGAACAGGCGCCCGCCCACCCCCCGCCCGCGCAGGCTCTTGCGCACCGCAAAGCGGCCGATCTTGGCATGCTCCGTCAGCCAGAGTACGCGCATGGTTGCCACCACATTGCCATCCAGCACAGTCACGTAATGGGTGGCAATCCGGTCCTTGTCGTCGTACTCATCCGCGTGGGACACCCCCTGTTCCAGCATGAACACCTCACGGCGCAGGCCGAAGGCAAGATTGGCCAGATCGCAGTAAGCGGGCACGGCCAGCACGGCTTCGGCGCCGGCAGCAACAGATTGAATCATGAAGGAAAGTCCCTGAAAGCCGGATAGGAATGGTCAGTATATATGGCGCCTGCCGGCGTTGCCACGACCCGCACAGCCAGCCCCCCAAGCTCCGGCCAATCACTTTACACTTTTACTTCAAATGGAAAGTTGATATGGTTGGCCCATAACAACAACCAGACGACACGAGGGACACCATGGACTACGCCACCACCGGCCCGCAGTCGCGCAGGGATTACGCCGCCGCGCCAACCTCCTCCACGCCCCCACAGCGATTCGCGGTCATCAGCCCGCGCGTCGGCAAGGATTACAAGACGTTCATTTTCTTTTACGTGTCGATTCTGGCGCTGGTGGCGCCCGTCAGCATGATCTATGTGTTCATGCTGGGAGGCGACCGGGTGCTGACCGCGTACGGCAGCTTCTGGGCGTTCGACTTCGCCATGTACGGCATGCTGCTGACGCCCTGGCTGCCGCTGGCCAGTCTGAAAAACCACAGCAATTACGACCGCCTGTCATTGATGGTGCAGATCTGGGTGATTACCTATTGCGTGGTGGCCGCGACGTTTGAAGTGCCCTGGCTGCTGCTGTACAAGGAAATTGCCGCCGCACCGAATGAGATGTGGTCGTACACCTGGATGCAGTATGTGGATGGTGGCGACAAGCGTTACGCCAACCCGACGATGGAAGTGCTGTTTGCGGAAACCTGGGCCTGCATCAATGCCTTCATCGCCGCCATTGCCCTGTTCAACTGGTACAAATCCGGCAAGACCAGCACCGGCTCTGTGTTCGCGCTGATGTTCTGCGCGGTGATGCATATTTCACCCACCGTGTTTTATTACACACATGAAATCACGCAGGGCTTCCCGAATGTGGATACGGAAGCCGCCGGTAATTTTGTGGCGAAGTTTATTTTGTCGAACAGCTGCTGGCTGTGGATGCCGTTTGTGGTGTTTTACTGGGGAACGCAGACGTTGCCGCGACTTTATACGGGCCGGGCGGCATAGCGGCTGACAGAAACAAAGCACCCGGAGTAGATTGAATCTGGACGCTTTGCGGCATGGATGCCGCAGAGCAGCCCCCATGGATGGGTTTATCGGGGGGGACGCCCAGTCCGTGTCCAGATTCAATCTACTCCGGGTGCTTTGTTTCTGCGCGAAGTCGCTGGCTCAATCGAGCCGCATTTCAATTCCCTGCGCTGCCATGAACTGCTTGGCCTGCTGCACGGTATATTCGCCGAAGTGAAAAATGCTGGCGGCAAGCACGGCGTCGGCCTTGCCGATGGTCACGCCCTCTGCCAGATGCTGCAGGTTGCCGACACCACCACTGGCAATCACCGGCACTGCCACCGCATCGCTGATGGCGCGGGTCACATCCAGGTCAAAACCATTCTTGGTGCCGTCGCGGTCCATGCTGGTCAGCAGGATTTCGCCGGCGCCATAACCCACCATTTTTTTCGCCCACTCCACGGCATCAAGGCCGGTCGGTTTTCTGCCGCCGTGGGTGAAAATTTCCCAGCGACCCGGCTCACCGGCAGCGCTGACTTTTTTCGCGTCGATGGCGACCACAATGCATTGGGAACCGAATTTAGCAGCAGCTTCCCCAACGAAATCCGGATTGAATACGGCGGCAGTGTTGATGCTGACTTTGTCTGCGCCGGCATTGAGCATGGTGCGGATATCTTCCAGTTTGCGGATGCCACCACCCACAGTGAGCGGGATGAATACCTGGCTCGCCATTTTTTCCACGGTGTGCACCATGGTGTCACGGCCTTCGTGACTGGCGGTGATGTCGAGGAAGGTGATTTCGTCCGCGCCCTGTTCGTCATAGCGGCGGGCGATTTCCACCGGGTCGCCGGCGTCGCGGATATCGAGGAATTTCACGCCTTTGACGACGCGACCGTTGTCGACATCCAGACAGGGAATGATGCGTTTGGCCAGGCCCATGGACTTATGCTCCCTTGCCGGCCAGGAACTGGTCGGCATACTTCTGTGCTTCGCGCAGGTCCAGCGTGCCTTCGTAAATGGCGCGGCCGGTGATGGCGCCGGCGATGCCCTGATCCGCCACGGCCAGCAGTTTTTTCACATCGTCGATGTTGGTGACGCCACCGGAGGCGATCACGGGAATGTTGATCGAGCGCGCCAGGTGGACAGTGGCTTCGATATTCACGCCCTGCATCATGCCGTCGCGGGCGATGTCGGTGTAGACGATGGAGCTGACGCCGTCGTCCTCGAATTGTTGCGCGCAGTCGACGGCCCGCATTTCGGAGACTTCGGCCCAGCCGTCGGTGGCCACCAGGCCGTTCTTCGCGTCGATGCCGACGATGATGTGGCCGGGGAAGGCGTTGCAGGCAATTTTGACGAATGAGGGTTGTTTGACGGCTTTGGTGCCGATGATGACGTAGGTGACGCCGGCATTCAGGTAGGTTTCGATGGTGTCCATCAGGCGGATGCCACCACCGATCTGGATCGGCAGGTTGGGGTATTTTTTCGCGATGGCTTCTACCACGCCGGCGTTGACGGGTTCGCCTTCAAAGGCACCGTTCAGGTCAACCAGATGCAGGCGGCGGGCG
>JBMOPR010000709.1:0-2667 GCA_049323075.1 Pseudomonadota bacterium | reverse complement strand
CCCTGTTCCACCCACTGGTCAGCCATTGCGACGGGGTCGTTGGAGAAGACGGTGGCGTCGTCCATCAGGCCCTGGCGCAGGCGTACGCATTTTCCGTCTTTGAGATCGATGGCGGGGATGATCAGCATGTTGGGTCTCTTGGGTTTGGCGCGTGGTGCGGTGTCATTGGTTCAGTGTTTTGGCAGAGTCCCGAGCCGGCGGGTGGTGAACATGTCTGAAACACGCCGTGAACCCATCCCTGGGGGCTTGTCCGCGACATCCCTGTCGCAGACAGTTTCAGACATGTTCACCACCCGCCGGCCCTACCTTCTGCGCACGCTATTCGTTGCAGTGGAAGCGTCAGGCATCGCCGGTTCAGCTTTGCCCGTCCCACTCCATAAAATTCTTCAGCAGGGTCAATCCTGCCTTCTGGCTTTTTTCCGGATGGAACTGCACGGCGAATACGTTCTCGCGTCCCAGTGCTGCCGTGAACGGCACGCCGTATTCACAGCGGCCGGTCATCAGGGTTTCATCTTCCAGCTGGATGTAATAGCTGTGTACGAAGTAGAAGCGCGCACCATCGGCGATGTTTTTCCACAGCGCATGCGGGCGGATCTGCCGTACCTGGTTCCAGCCCATGTGCGGCACTTTGAGTTTTTCGCCGCGGGCGTCATGCAGATTGTCACCGAAGAATTTCACCTGGCCGGCGAACATATTCAGGCAATCCACACCGCCGTTTTCCTCGCTGCGGGTCATCAGGCTCTGCATGCCGACGCAGATGCCCAGCAGCGGCTTGGATTGCGCGGCTTCGCGCACCACCTGATCCAGGCCCAGCCGCAGGATTTCGCCCATGCAGTCGCGGATGGCGCCGACACCGGGAAATACCACGCGGTCGGCGGAGAGAATTTTGTCCGCGTCCGCCGTGACGATGACCTTCCCTCCCGGCGCCACGGTCTCCAGCGCTTTCGCTGCGCTGTGCAGGTTGCCCATGCCGTAGTCGATGACGGCAACGGTGGTAGCCGACATTACAGTACGCCCTTGGTGGACGGCGTTACGCCACTCATGCGCTCGTCGCGCTCCACTGCCATGCGCAGGGCGCGGCCGAAGGCCTTGAAAATGGTCTCGGCCTGGTGGTGGGCGTTGTTGCCCTTCAGGTTATCGATGTGCAGGGTGATCATGGCGTGGTTGACCAGACCATGGAAAAACTCGGAGAACAGGTCGACGTCGAAGCCGCCGATCATGCTGCGGGTGAAGGTGACACCCATCTCCAGGCCGGGGCGGCCGGACAGGTCCAGCACCACGCGGGACAGGGCTTCGTCCAGCGGCACATAGGCATGGCCGTAGCGGCGCAGGCCCTTCTTGTCGCCCCAGGCTTTGGCCAGGGCCTGGCCCAGGGTGATGCCGATATCTTCCACCGTGTGGTGGGCGTCGATGTGCAGGTCGCCCTTGGCAACGATCTCGATGTCGATCAGGCCGTGACGGGCCACCTGATCCAGCATGTGTTCCAGAAAGGGCACCCCGGTATCCAGCTTGCACTGGCCGGTTCCGTCCAGATTGACGGTGACGGTGATCTGGGTTTCCAGCGTGTTGCGCTCCACGCGGGCACTGCGTTGCGACATGACGACCTCAGCGGCGTTGGGAAAGGGCGGAATTATACCTGAATTTGGCGGGGATTGACCCGCCGGGACAGCGGATTAGCGCCGGGCGCTGCGCCCCCCCGGCAGCCAGCGCTCGATCATGGCCGCCAGGGTTTCCTTGCGCAAGGGCTTGGCCAGATAGTCATCCATGCCGGCAGCCAGGCATTTTTCCCGGTCCCCTTCCATGGCGTTGGCGGTCACCGCAATGATCGGCAGGTGTTTGCCCGCCAGCAGCTGGCGGATCTGGCGGGTGGCTTCGTAGCCATCCATCACCGGCATCTGGCAGTCCATGAACAGCATCAGGTACTGGTTGGTGCGCAGCGCGTCCAGGGCCTGCTGCCCGTTTTCGGCGATGTCGCAATTGAAACCCATCTTGCGCAGGTAGCCGCAGGCCACCCGGCGGTTGACCTCGTTGTCGTCCACCACCAGCACCCGGGGCAGGTTCGTCACCCGCAGGGTTTCCAATACCGGCGCCGCGTCGCTGCCACCCCGGCCCATCATGCAGTCCGCCAGCTGGGTGGTGGAGAAAGGCACGTATAAATGCGGCAACGGGCGCTGGCCATAACGTTCGGTAGGCAACCGCAGCTGGATGATGCGGGCGCTGGTGGAACTGTTCAGGTGGGGGCTGAGCTTTTCCCAGAAGCGGTCGCTGATTTCCTGGGCGATGAAGATCCAGCGGTAATTGCGGGTCTGCAGGATCTCCTCGAGATTGCGCATCACCCGTGCTTCCTTCGGCTCCCAGTGGAATTCCAGCCCCCACTGCTGGCAGGCGATCTGGATCACCATCTGGGTGGCGGGCAGATCGCCGATCAGCAGCACCGCCGCGCCAGCCTGGCGCTGACCACTCTGGTAAGCCTGAAAGCCTCGCCGCATCTGTTCCGCCAGCGAGGTCTGGCCGTGGGGGATTTCCACCGGCAGTTCGAAGTAGAAGGAAGAACCCACGTCCTTGATGGACTTGACGCCGATCTTGCCACCCATCGCTTTGACGATACCCTGGCACAGCGCCAGCCCCAGCCCCGAGCCGCCGAATTTGCGGGTGGACGAACCGTCG
>JBMOPR010000708.1:0-7382 GCA_049323075.1 Pseudomonadota bacterium | reverse complement strand
TGCGGGCGCAGTACAGCAAGCGGTTCAAGGCGGCGTTGAAGAAGGCGGGTGGTTAGGGCTGGCGCGCCGGAAAAAATCCATGCAATAAAAAACGCCGGGTTGAGTGATTACAATCCGGCGTTTTTTATTGCGGCGACTGGTGCGGCGAAAAATTACTGCGTCATATCCACCAGATTGTTTACCTGCACTTCCGCATCCACATCCGCATCATAATCCACGCCATTCACGCCAAAGCCGAACAGCTTCAGAAACTCGGCGCGGAAGCCGCGGAAATCGCTGATGTCATTCAGATTCTCGGTAGTTACCTGGGGCCACAGTCTTTCCACCTCGCCCTGGATTTCGCGGCGCACTTCCTTTTCATCCACCCGGTTGCGGCCTTCGGCATCCCTGCGCGGATTGGCGTTGTACAGGCACTCGCTGAACAGACGGTAAATCTGCTCGATGCAGCCTTCGTGGGAGCCGTCCCGCTTCATCACCCGGAACAGCAGCGCCAGATACAGCGGCATCACCGGAATGGCGGCGCTGGATTGTGTCACCACCGCCTTCAGCACGGACACCGTCGCATCGAAGCCCTTGTCGCGCAGTGTGGCGGCGGCGCGGTCCAGATCCTTTTTCGCCGCGCCGATGGTGCCGTCCCAATAGATGTCGCGGGTAATTTTTTCGCCCACGTAGGTGTACGACGTGGTCTTGCAGCCCGGGGCCAGCACGCCGGCCTGGCCCAGGGCCGCCAGCCAGCGCTCCCAGTCGTCGCCGCCCATCACCGTCACCGTGTTGTCGATGTCTTCCTGCGCCGCCGGTTCCAGCGTGAACTGCTTGATGATTTCACGATCGGTGTCGAGGCCGGTTTGCGTCACCGCCTTGCCGATGGGTTTGAGCGTGGACGAATGCACCACGCCGGTGTCCGGATGCTGGCGGCGCGGCGACGCCAGGCTGTACACCACCAGATCCACCTGACCCAGATCGGCCTTGATCAGTTCGATGGCTTTTTCCTTCACTTCATTGGAAAACGCATCGCCGTTGATGTTCTTCGAGTAGAGGCCGGCTTTTTCCGCCGCATTCTGGAAGGCCACCGAGTTGTACCAGCCGGCGGTTCCGGTGCGCTTGCCGGCGGCGGGTCTTTCAAAAAACACGCCGAGGGTCGCGGCGCCGCAACCAAACGCGGCCGTGATGCGCGATGCCAGGCCATAGCCGGTGGAGGCGCCGATCACCAGCACGCGCTTGGGTGCGTTCGCGCCGGCATTGGTGTTACAGACAGGGCCGTGGCCCTGCACAAACCGGATCTGTTCGTTGACATTGGCTGCGCACCCCACCGGATGTGCCGTGGTGCAGATAAAACCTTTTACCTTCGGGTGGATGACCATGATGCAATCCTTGATGAGTGAAGCGATTTCAGCAGGGTTCACATTCTAAAGGCGGGTAGGGGCAAAGACCAGTTGGGCGGAGGGGGATGGGGGCGGGGCTCATGTTTTCTTACAAAATAGCGCACCGGCAGGCCTGAGACGCTACCGGTGCGCCATGATTCAGGCAGTCGGTTCCGCCACTTTTTCCGGCTGCGACTGGTAAGCGCCTGCGCGGCTGGCACCGTTCGCCGCCGGTGTTGCGGGTGGCTGGTAAAACCGTGTGGTGTCGATGGGAAACACCTTCAGCACCGATGGCAGGAACAGCAGATCGAACAGGATTGCAATCGCGATGGTGCCCGCCACCAGAATGCCAAGGGTTCGGTTCACGTTGAAATCCGAGAAACCCAGCATCGCGAACCCGGCGCACAGCACCACGGTTGTGATCAACACGCCGCGTCCGGCATGGGCAAACGAGTAGCGGATACTGTCGTCCACATTCAGGCCCTTGCGCAGGCCGTCGGAGAATTTCGAGAACAGGTGAATGGTATCGTCAACGATGATGCCGGACGAAATGGTGAAGATCACCGCCACCGCCATGTTGACTTCACCCACGAACAGGCCCCACAGGCCCAGCGCGATGGTGGACGGGAAAATATTCGGCAGCAGTGCCATCAGACCCAGCCGGAAGGAGCCAAATGCGAACATCATGCACAGACAGATGATGGCGATGGCGGATATCGAGCCCGTCATCACGCTGCGAATGCTGTTCTGGCCGATATGGGAAAACATGATGGTGGGGCTGGCGCCGTGGGTTTGCAGTTCGGGAATATTGGCGGCCATCCAGTCCTGTACGCGCTCCTCCAGCGCCAGATTCTGCTTTGCCTTCATCATGCGCGTGCTGAGGGTGATGCGCAGCGCCGATTTGCCGGTGTCGATCTGGTTGTTCAGGTCCATGCCCACTGGCAGCGACATTTCGTACATCAACAGGTACTGCGATGCCAGCTCGCGGGATTCGGGCAACGTGTAGTACGCAGGGTCATCGCCGTGCATATTCTGATTGAGCCGCTTCAGCACATTGGTGAAGGACGAGACGTTGATCACTTCCGGTTGCTGCTGGGCCCACTGGATGAATTTTTCCACTTTGGCCAGATAGGCCGGATCCGTGATGCCGTAATTCTCACCGGCGTCCAGCGAATACTCGATGAAATTCATGCCCATGCCGTGCTGCTCCGCCCGCTCGATGGCGATGCGCAGTGGCATGTCGCGGTCGAAATAGCCCACGTTGTCGTCATTCATGTCATTCAGCACCATGCCGATGCTGATGGCGAAGGACACCAGCAGCGTGCCGAAGAACACCCGCCGGGGATGGGCGATCACCCAGTCGGCAGTGGCGCTGTGTACGGTATCGCTGTGCTGCTCGATGGGCCCGGTGTGGGCGCGCGTCAGCCAGATCGCCAGTTGTGGCAGCATGGTGTGGCCGAACACATAGGCCATGACAATGCCGAATGATGCGATGTAGCCGAACTGCACGAACGGTGGCGAGTCGATGGTGTTCATGCCCATGAAACCCACTGCCGTGGTGAAGCTGGTGAAGAAAATCGCGCGCAGGTTGCTTTCCAGGCTAAGTCGCATGGCGTCTTCCTTGCCGTGTCCTTCCCGCAGCTTGATCGAGTAATAGCAGAGCAGGTGCACACATTCGGCCACCGCCAGGGTCAGGATCACCATCGGCGCGACGGAACTGACATTGTTGAGCGGAAAACCCAGCAGCCCCACGCAGCCGATGGTGGTGACCACGGACACGATCACCACAAACAGGGTGAGAAAGGTGTTGGCCACCGAGCGCGTCATGACGCCCACCAGTACCAGCACTACCAGCAGCAGTACGGGCATCAGGACATTCATGTCGCGGGCGGAGACGATGCCCAGGTAATAATTGGATACCGACACGCCGGTGACATGAACCGTCACCTCCGGGTGGGCGGCCTGGAATTGCTCGATCAGCTCGTTGACGCCGCCGGGACCTTCCATCAGCTGTTCCAGTGCCGTGGTCTGATCTTTTGGCAATTCCAGCGTCACCATGGCCAAGGTGAGTGCGCCATCCGGTGTCAGGGTGCGTTTGCTCACAGTGGGTTCGCTGGCAATGATGCGGGCGATGCGGTCGATGCTGGCAGCGCTGCCATCGAAATCCGCCGGCACCAGATCTTCCACGATCAGCTCATCTTCCTCCGCGCGGGTGTGCTGGAAATTGGCGAGGGAATCCATGCGGATCGAAAATGGCAGTTTCCAGCCCGCCTCGGTGATCCACTGCAGGGCGCGGATGCCCTCCGGTGACAGCACCTTGCCGTTTTTCGGTTCCAGCACGAATACCACGTTGTCCACGCGGCTGAAGGTGTCCTGCAGATCCTCGAATGCCCGCAGGTGCGGATCGTCGGGTGAAAAGAAATTCTTGTAGTCGGCCACGTACTCCAGACGGGAGAAGCCGGTGGCAGCCACGCCCACCACCAGCAGGCTGGCCAGGAACAGCCACAGCCGGTGGCGGACAAGAAAAGCAGCAATCCGTTGATTCATGACGACAGACTCCCCGACGTGTCAGCGAAACAGAAGCAGCCTGCGCTGGCAGGATGAAATGCTGCGCAGGTTAAACACGCTGTTTCGCGATGTCCATGCCGATTTGGTAAATGCAACCCCGTGACAGCGCCCCAGCGGAGCATCCGTCAGAACGCCAGGCACGGGCCGGCCGCTGGCCTGTGCCTGCGGGTGGATCAGGAGTGGTTGGTCAGTGACTTGCGGATATTTTCACAGGAACTGTTCACCGCCGACAGCAGGGATGGCGCTTCGGTCTTGATGACAACGCTTTCGACATTGTTCTGGCGGATGGAAAGGGTCACGCTGCACTCACTGGCGCTCATGCCCTTGCGCTTGTCGAGATACACCCAGACCACGCCGCCGGAGCGCGTTTCCTCACGCTGGTTGGGCAGGCCCAGTTTCTGGGTCACGAAATCGGTGTTCTTGCCTTTCAGCTCGGTGATGATGGGATCTTCCTGCTGGGGAATGATGGAAGAGGAACTGCACCCGCCGAGCAGGGCGGCCAGCGTGATGACGTGGACAAGGCTTTTCATGGTACTTCTCATGGCGCTTCCCTCGGCCTGGCCGCGCTGGCCAGGATCGCTTCTTTTTGTTGTCGATTTTTGTTGGCGGAGGAGCCGGCTCCGGCCCCTGGCAGCGTTATTGTGGCGAAACTGCAAGGCTGTGCGCAAGCTGATTGATGAAGGAGGGCGCAACGACCCTCCCGGTGGCAGGGTTCAGTGAATGTTGTCGAGCCAGGCGTTGATGGCCGGACCGGATTCGGCGTCCAGTTCGATCCCCACCAGAAAGCTGTCCCGTTCGGTGGGCCGGCTCCAGCGGATCACGCCGCTGATCAGGGTGCGGGTGCCGGATTCGGCGTTGATCCACAAGGCGATTTCGGCGTCCTGCAACACGTCGAATTCCAGTTCCACCTGCAGGCCGGTGGCCGAGGCGTTGACGGTGCTGGCGGCGGCGCCCACCTTGCCCGGCTCCAGCACGCTCACCTGCCGGGACGAAATGGATTTGATGAACAGGGTGTCGTCGATGGGGGCGCGGGGGGCGCGGCGGCGCTCGTCGTCAGTGCTCATGCGGGTTTCCGGCTGGTTAATGTCTGATCGATAGTGGCTCACTCCGGGAGCCGGTTGCAAGCCGGCCAATCCCGCCGCTGCTCTTTCAGCATAATCCAGATTTGGCCAGTTGCTGCAAAAGCAGCCGGACGGCGTCAGTTCCGCTCCGGGCTGGCGGCGGGCAGGGTGATGGTGAACACCACGCCATCGCCCTGGGCGCGGTTGTGGGCCTCCACCTGACCCTCATGGGCGGCGGCAATCAGACGGACGATATAGAGGCCCAACCCCAGGTGGGGGGACTGGCCCTTGTGGTCGGCATCCCGCTGTGACACCAGGGAATCGAACAGCTGTCCTTCCAGGTTCGACGGCAGGGTGGGCCCCAGGTTGCTCACGGTCAGCAACCACTTGTTCTTGAAGCTGTTGACCGCGATCTCAATGGTGCTGTCGGGCGGGGCGAAGTCGCGGGCGTTGTCCGCCAGCTTGTCCAGCATCTGCACGATCAGTTCCGGGCTCCCCCGCACCCAGGCGGCGATTTCCGGCAGTTCGCTCTGGAAGCGGTGGCTGGTGTAGGTGTCGCCGTAAGCCTGGGCCATGTCCCGTACCAGGGCGCTCAGGTCGAAGGTCTGGAAATCGCTCTGCTGGATGGTCTGTTCCACCCGGCTGGCCTCGCTCATGGCAGACAGGATCAGGCGCAGGCGTTCGCTGCCCTCCTGGGCCCGCTGCAGGTATTCGGCGTTGTTGCCGGGGCTGGTCTGGGCCAGTTCCAGCGAGGATTTGACGATGGCCAGCGGCGTGCGCAGTTCGTGCGCCAGCTTGCCGCCCAGGGTTTCCAGGTAGCTGGTGTAGTTGCGCACCCGCTGCAGCAGGTTGTGGTAGCTGCGCGACAGGTCGCCGATTTCGTCTTCCTGCCTTGAGGGGATGAACTGGTTGACCTTGCCGTCGCTGGTGATGGCGGCCTCGGCCCGGGTTTTCAGCTGGCGGATGCGCCAGGACAGGAATGAGGCATACAGGATCAGCACGGCCACCACGATGCCCATTACCAGCAGCGCGCGGTGGGTCACCCGGCGCAGGGCATTGTTGGTCATGCTCACCAGGGCCTCGCCGGTCTGGGTGTAGAGCAGGTAACCCTTGAGTTCGCCTTTCTGCCGCACCGGCTGCACCACCAGCAGGGCGGCGCGGTCGGTGTTGGGCCAGCGGAACCAGTCAGCGCTGGCGCTGCGGCTGTCGCTGCTGTCCAGTTTCTCCAGCGGAATGCGCTGCTGCAGGCGGCTGAGGGCCTGGGTGGGCAGCGGCCACAGGCTGTGGCTGGAGCGGGGCGTCAGATGTTCCACCAGGTAGCGGTAGAAGCGGCTGATGGTCTGGTCGATCAGGCCCTGGTCGAGGGTGACGTTGCTGTCCAGCGGGCTGTCGTCGTTGAGCCAGTTTTTCTGGGGCGCCAGGGGCCAGCCGCGGGGGTCCACCAGGGTGATGTCGGTGTCGTGGGTGCGCCACGGCTGCAGGGCCGGCAGCAATTCTGCCACCGGTTTCACCCACACCGAAGCGTCGCCGCCCCGCCGTGTGGACAGGGCCAGCCGGGTTTTCTTCTCGTAGGGATCGCGGTCATAAACCTGGATGTCCAGATGGGTGCGGATCAGCTTGTGCGGAATGCGGATCTCCAGCTGGTAGCCGGTGCCGGTCTCCTGCCACCAGGCGTCGATCTCGGGGCGCGCCCGCAGCCGCTTGTAGCCGGTACGTTTTTCATAAACCTGCAATTGTCCCGGGCCACTGGTGAAGAACAGCCACTGCAATTCCTGCTTGCCGGCTCCCGTGCGCACGCGCACATGATCGCTGCGGCGGAAGCTCTGGCCGGGGTGGTGGTAGATCAGGCGGGTGTCGTGCAGCTGCAGAAACAGGTACAGGTCGTTGCCGTGCAGCCCCTTTTGCAGGCGCAGGTCCATGGAGGCGGCGGCATTTTCCAGCGTGTCGGCGTGGTGGCCCTGCCAGTCGTCGCCGTAGCCGTCCATTTCCACGCTCTGGTAGCGCACCGGGGTGTAGAACAGGCTGCCTTTCACCGGCTCCGGCAGGTCCACGGTCTGGTTCAGCATGCGGGCCAGCAGGGCAGTCTGGCCGATCATGGCGTGGCTCTGGTTCTCCCGCAGCACGCCTTCCATTTCCTGCACGTACTGGCAGCCTGCCCAGGGCAGCAGCAGGGTACAGAGTGAAACCAGCAACAGTTGTGAACGCAGCCCCACGAATCAGGCGTCCGGGATGTGCCAGCGGTAACCCATGCCATACACGGTCTGGATGGCGTCGAAGCTGGCGTCGATCTGGTTGAACTTCTTGCGGATGCGCTTGATGTGGGACGTGATGGTGTTGTCGTCCAGCACCACGTTGGCGGCGTCCATCAGCTGCTGGCGGTTTTTCACGTGGC
>JBMOPR010000707.1:0-7396 GCA_049323075.1 Pseudomonadota bacterium | reverse complement strand
ATGGCGCCGCACAATGCCTGCGACGCCGTACGCGGCACAGCCCCCGGCATATTCGTCACCCCCATGTGCATCACACCCTCCTCCACATAAACCGGGTTGCGGTAGTCCGTGGCACGAATGGTTTCGATGCAGCCACCCTGGTCGATGGAAATGTCGGCGATGAATCCGCCGTCCGGCATGGCACGCACCATGTCACGGGTCACCAGCTTGGGCGCCTTCGCACCGGGAATCAGCACGGCGCCGATCACCATGTCTGCCTCTCGCATGGCGGTGGCAATGGCGTCCTGATACGCAAACAGGCCGGTGATATTGGGCGCGACGGCTTCAATGGCGCGCAACGCATCCGGGGAACGGTCAAACGCCGTGACATAGGCTCCCATTGCGGCAGCCATCCGCGCTGCATTCTGCCCCGCCACGCCGGCGCCGATAATCACCACCCGGCCATTTTCCGCGCCCGGCACGCCGCCCAGCAGCAAGCCTTTTCCACCCATCGACCGATGCAGATAGTGCACCCCTGCCTGCACCGCCACCCGCCCGGCAATTTCACTCATGGGCGCCAGCAGCGGCAAGCGGCCGCCCTCCACCACTGTCTCGAACGCGACAGCGGTCAGCCCGATGTCACACAAGCGACGGCTCAATTCCGGATTCGGCGCCAGATGCAGATAGCAGAACAGCAGGTGTTGACTGCGCAGCAGCGCAAGATCACCCGCAATCGGCTCCTTCACTTTCACGATCAGTTCGGCGGAAGCAAACACGGCTTCCGCTGAAGGCAGAACGGTCGCCCCGGCCGCCACGAATTCCGCATCGGAATAGCCACTCAGCAAACCGGCCGACGCCTGCACCAGCACCTCATGCCCAGCCTGCACCAGCTCTGCCACCGCATAGGGAATCAGCGCGACGCGCGCCTCCATGGGCTTGGTTTCCATTGGTACTCCGATCTTCATGATCAACCTCCGCAGATGACACAACCGGTTTCTGTATAATCAGTATAGTTCCACCCACTATTCAAGATTCGTACTAACTATTTGCGTCATATAAGGCAAAGACGTATAACGTCACACCATCAGAAAACCACGTTGCAACGAACCATGGAAATGTCCCGATGAGCGCAACCCGACACACCCGCCTTCTGATCCTGGGCTCTGGCCCCGCCGGCTACACCGCTGCCGTGTATGCCGCCCGCGCCAACCTCAAACCGGTCATGATCACCGGCATCCAGCCCGGCGGCCAGCTCACCACCACCACCGAAGTCGACAACTGGCCTGGAGACGTCCACGGTCTGCAGGGCCCCGCCCTGATGGAGCGCATGAAGGCCCACGCCGAGCGCTTCGACACCGAAATCATTTTCGACCACATCAACAAGGCCGACCTGAGCAAACGCCCGTTCACGCTGTGGGGCGATTCCGGCACCTACACCTGCGACGCCCTGATCATCGCAACCGGCGCGTCCGCACGTTATCTGGGCCTGGAATCCGAAGAAAATTTCAAGGGCAAGGGTGTCAGCGCGTGCGCCACCTGCGACGGATTTTTCTATCGCAAGCAGAAAGTGGCGGTCATCGGCGGCGGCAACACAGCGGTGGAAGAAGCGCTGTACCTCGCCAACATTGCATCGGAAGTGGTGGTCGTGCATCGCCGCGAAAAATTCCGCGCCGAAAAAATCATGCAGGACCGTCTGTTCGACAAAGCCAAAAACGGCAACGTCACGCTGGAACTGGGCTACACGCTGGATGAAGTGCTGGGCGACAACACCGGCGTCACCGGCATGCGCATCAAGCATCTCGAAACCGGTGCCACCAAGGACATTCCGTTGCAGGGCGTGTTCATTGCCATCGGCCACACCCCCAACACCGGCATTTTCGAAGGCCAGCTCGACATGCACAACGGCTACATCAAGATCCGCAGCGGCATCGAAGGCAACGCCACCGCCACCAGCGTACCCGGCGTGTTCGCGGCCGGCGACGTAACCGACCATGTCTATCGCCAGGCCATCACGTCCGCCGGCTTCGGCTGCATGGCCGCGCTGGATGTGGAACGCTACCTGGACGAACACAAGTGATCGCATGATCAAAATTCCCGTCCTGGATCATCGCCACCAGGACTTCCCCCCCATCGAGCACGCCCTGGCTGAACCCAACGGCCTGCTCGCTGCGGGGGGCGACCTCTCTGTAGATCGGCTGCTCAAAGCCTATTCCCAGGGCATTTTTCCCTGGTTTGACGACGACCAGCCGATCCTCTGGTGGTCGCCGGATCCCCGCGCCGTACTGTTCCCCGACCAGCTCCACATCTCCCGTAGCCTGCATAAAACCCTGCGCAGCGGACGTTTCACCGTCACCGCAGACACCGCCTTTGACGCCGTGGTGGAAGCCTGCGCCGAGCCCCGCAAAGGCAGCAGCGGCACCTGGATCACCCGCGACATTCGCCATGCCTACGGCGTCATGCACCAGCGCGGCTACGCCCACTCCATCGAATGCTGGCATGACGGCAAACTGGCAGGCGGTATTTACGGAATTGCTTTAGGCAACCTGTTCTTCGGCGAATCCATGTTTTCCCGCATAACCGACGCTTCCAAGGTCGCCGTTGTCCATCTCGTGGGCCAGTTGCAGCAACAAAACTGCCCCCTGATCGATTGCCAGGTCATGAACCCCCACCTGGCGCGGCTCGGCGCCACCCTGATTCCGCGCGCCGAGTTCAAATCCTGCCTGCAGCGCAATTTGCCGAGCCTGACGGAACTGCGCGCGCAACCTGCCCGGAAGTGGCAGCTGACCTGGCACTACCCCGGCCAATAATCTTGTGACGCCAAGACTGGAAAGCACTGCAATTTCGTTTAATACTGGTAAAGACGCTTCTCACTGCATAACCACCGGGTTAATAAGGCTTTATCAGAAGACACCATGACGGATCTTGCAGCGATCAAATTTTTTGTCACACCGCTCCACCAATGCAGCTACTTGCCTCGCAAGGACGCCATCACGCTGTTCGCCGATCCAAAAGCCAATCTGAACCACAACCTGTACAGCGAATTGTCCGAACTGGGATTTCGCCGCAGCGGAAATTACCTCTACCGCCCGCATTGCCGCCAGTGCTGCGCCTGCATTCCCGTGCGTATTCCTGCCGACCGCTTCCAGATGTCGCGCCGGCAAAAACGCATCCTGCAGCGCAATGCTGACCTGCAGGTAACCCGCGTTCCGGCCGAATATCGCGAAGAACACTACACCCTGTATTCACGCTACATCGAAAAAAAGCACCGCGACGGTGACATGTTTCCACCCACGCCGGAGCAGTACGAATCCTTCCTGCTCAGCGACTGGGGCAAGACCCATTTCTACGAATTCCGCCAGCCCGATGGCGAACTGCTGGCCGTGGCCGTATGCGACCAGATGGAGAACGGTCTCTCGGCTGTCTACACCTTCTATTCCACCGAACACGCCCGCCGCAGCCTGGGCGTGATGGCGGTGCTCTGGCAAATCGAGGAATGCAAACGACTGGGCCTGCCTGCCCTGTACCTGGGTTACTGGATCAAGGAATGCCAGAAAATGAAATACAAGACCGAGTACCGGCCCCTGGAGATGTACGTCAACAATCACTGGGTCACGGTGTCCTGACTTTCTTTAGTCTTTCTTATCATAGGGTTATCGGCTGACACCCCACATAGCCAAGCGCCGGGTTGGTCCTGTCCGGCCCCCGATCCCGTCCGGTTTCGCCTGTCCTCAATATTCACTTTGATAAATCCCTGCTTTTGCGGCAAAATTCACGCCCACCGGCGCCATGCCGGAATTTGCCCTGAGTGGTCACAGAGGAAAATCCTGGATGTCGAAAGAAGATTCCATCGAGATGGAAGGAACGATCGTCGAAACCCTTCCCAACACCATGTTTCGCGTCGAGCTGGAAAACGGCCATGTCGTTACCGCTCACATTTCCGGCAAAATGCGCAAGAACTATATCCGCATCCTCACCGGAGACCGCGTCAAGGTGGAAATGACACCCTACGACCTCTCCAAGGGCCGCATCACCTACCGCGTTCGCTGAACACCGATTTGCGGGACATAAAAAAACGAGCCAGAAGGCTCGTTTTTTTGTTGGGTGACGTTTACAGCCAGGCGATCAGGCAGGCTCGATCTCGAACTGCAATTCGCCAGCTTCCTCGCTGACATGCACAGTACCGCCATTTTCCGCCAGCTCGCCGAACAGGATTTTCTCCGCCAGCGGACGCTTTAGCTGCTCCTGGATCAGGCGCCCCATCGGCCGGGCCCCCATATCCTTGTCGTAGCCTTTCAGCGCCAGCCAGTTGCGTGCGCTGTCATCCACATCCAGCATCACGCGCTTGTCATCCAGCTGCGCCTGCAGCTCGGTGAGGAACTTATCCACCACACCTTTGATGATCTCGGCATCCAGATTCTTGAACTGGATGACCGCATCGATGCGGTTGCGGAATTCCGGCGTAAACATTTTCTTGATCGCTTCCAAGCCATCAGTCCGGTGGTCCTGCAAGGTGAAACCAATCGAGGTCCGGCTCATGGACTCGGCGCCCGCGTTGGTGGTCATCACCAGGATCACATTACGGAAGTCCGCCTTGCGACCGTTGTTGTCGGTCAGCGTACCGTGATCCATCACCTGCAGCAGCAGGTTGAAGACTTCGGGATGCGCCTTCTCGATTTCGTCCAGCAACAATACGCAATGCGGCGACTTGGTAATGGCTTCCGTCAGCAGACCGCCCTGATCGAACCCGACATAACCCGGAGGCGCACCAATCAGGCGCGACACGGTATGCCGTTCCATGTACTCGGACATGTCGAAACGGATCAGCTCCATGCCCATGACCTTGGCCAGCTGCTTGGTAACCTCGGTCTTGCCCACACCGGTAGGTCCGGCAAACAGGAAGGAACCAATCGGACGGTCGGGATGATTCAGGCCGGCGCGCGCCATCTTGATAGCATTCGCCAGCGCGTCGATCGCCTCGTCCTGACCGAATACCACCATCTTCAGGTCCCGCTCCAGATTGCGCAGGGTTTCCTTGTCGTTGGCAGACACAGTCTTGGGCGGAATGCGGGCGATCTTGGCAACAATCGCTTCCACGTCAGCAACCGTGATCACTTTCTTGCGCTTGCTCGGTGGCTGCAGACGCTGATAGGCACCCACTTCGTCGATCACGTCTATCGCCTTGTCCGGCAGATGACGATCATTGATGTAGCGAGCTGCCAGTTCGGCCGCAGCACGCAGGGCCTTGTTGGAATACTTCAGATCGTGATGTTCTTCGAAGCGCGACTTCAAACCTTTCAGAATTTCGTAGGTGTCATCCACGCTGGGTTCAACCACATCGATCTTCTGGAAGCGACGCGCCAGGGCACGGTCTTTCTCGAAAATACCGCGGTATTCCTGGAATGTGGTGGAACCAATGCACTTGATGTCGCCCGATGCCAGCATCGGCTTGAGCAGGTTCGACGCATCCATCACCCCGCCCGATGCTGCACCGGCACCGATGATGGTGTGGATCTCGTCGATGAACAGAATCGCGTGCTTTTTCTTTTTCAGTTCGGCCAGCAAAGCCTTGAAGCGTTTTTCAAAATCACCGCGATATTTGGTTCCGGCCAGCAATGCGCCCAGATCCAGCGAATACACCACGCAATCAGAAATCGCTTCCGGCACTTCGCTGTCGATGATTTTCTTCGCCAGACCCTCGGCAATGGCGGTCTTGCCCACACCGGGCTCGCCCACCAGCAGCGGGTTGTTCTTGCGGCGACGGCAGAGAATCTGCACGGTGCGCTCAACCTCTTCGTCACGCCCAACCAGCGGATCGATACGACCCACTGCGGCCTGCTCATTCAGGTTGGTGGCATAGGATTCCAGCGGACTCTTGCCGGTACCCTCAGAAACACCCTCTTCCTCATGAGTTTCCTGGCTGTGATCTTCCAGGTTGTGCGATTCGTCCGACACCTTGGAAATGCCGTGAGCGATGTAATTCACCACATCGATGCGTGCGACGCTCTGCTTCTTCAGGAAATAGACAGCCTGGCTTTCCTGTTCGCTGAAAATCGCAACCAGCACGTTGGCACCCGTGACTTCCTTCTTGCCGGAGGATTGCACGTGAAACACCGCCCGCTGCAAAACCCGCTGAAAGCCCAATGTTGGCTGGGTTTCGCGCTCGGAATCGCTGGAGGGAATCAGCGGAGTGGTTTCATCAACGAAGTTGGCCAGGTCCGACCGCAATTCGTCCAGATTAGTGCCGCACGCCTTGAGCACAGTTGCTGCGGCGTCATTGTCCAGCAATGCGAGCAGCAGATGTTCAACCGTCATATATTCATGACGCTTGGTACGTGCATCTCTGAACGCCAAATTTAACGTGACTTCCAGATCTTTGCTTAACATCTTCTTTACACCTTAATCCTGCACTAAGGATGATCGGGCTATTGATACTTTTCCACTTCACACATCAAGGGATGTTGGTTTTCCCTTGCGTATTTGATCACTTGCGCGGCTTTTGTTTCCGCGACATCCCGGGTAAATGTACCGCAGCTGGCACGTCCCTGGGTGTGAACCGTAAGCATGATCTGTGTAGCCTTTTCACGATTCATACCAAAAAACTGCTGCAACACATCCACAACAAACTCCATCGGAGTGAAATCGTCGTCCAGCATTACGATCTGGTACATCGGCGGTGGCGCCAGATCTGCTTTCGACTCTGCAACAGCCAGACCACCATCAAAATCACGATGGGGGGTGTCGCCTCCCGTGTTCTCCATATGAATAAATGGTAGTAGAGAATCTTTGGCTTTACTCATAACCAGAAATCATAAAATCCATGGATAAAATACTGAGCGCTCATAAAGAGCATATATGGGGGCTACGTTGGTCAGTTCAACCCCAAAAACACTTGACTAATACGCCACAATCGCGATGATTGTAGGATGTGATTAACAAAAGTTAACACAAAATACTCCAGCACAGTACAATTCTTCGTAATTCGCTGTTTGGCTGGATAAAAATAATAACAATCGACACGACTGCCGCTGCGATGAGGTAGTCCCAACAGAAGGACTTGAGTTATGGCAACCGGGAAAGTGAAGTGGTTCAATAACGCCAAGGGTTACGGCTTTATTCGTCCAGATACCGGAGGTGAGGATCTCTTCGTGCATTACTCCTACATTTGCATGGATGGATACAGAAGCCTCAAAGCGGGACAGCAAGTCACCTACGACGTTCGCGAAGCTCCCAAAGGCCTGCATGCGATGAACATCAACATGATAGGCGCAGAACAGAAATCCCCCACCCAGGAAACCACACAGGCGGAACCTTTCGGCTCGGCTGCCGCTGGCGCATCTTCCGAAAGCATGCTGCATCAGGAAGCGATCTAGCTTTCTTTACCTCACACCCTGCCCGCAGGCGGCAGGGTCGGATAGAG
>JBMOPR010000706.1:0-7409 GCA_049323075.1 Pseudomonadota bacterium | reverse complement strand
CGCTGCTCGATCGCAGTCATGGCTTACGGGGTCCAGTAGGCCTTCATCGAGACCACCTTGCCGTTCTTGTCGAATTCGAAAACATCGATCACATCCAGCGCCTTGGGCCCGACTTGCGCGGTAAAGGGAAATGCCGCCGCGTTGCCGGCGCATTTCACCGCGCCATTGAGTGTCAGCTTCACGCCGATGCCCTTGAAGCTGCCATAGAACGCCAGGATGGCAGCGATGCCTTCTTTTGGCGGTGTGCCCACCGGATCTTCCACGGTGGCGTTGTCAGCGTAGATTTCCCGGATCAGGTCCAGGTTGTCGGTGCTGACGGCAAGCAAATATTTTTCAACGACTTGGATCTTCTGTGCAGCGTCCATGGTGGGCTCCTGGCGGTTATTTATGAGATATATTTGCATTATAGTTGCATAATAACAAGAGCCTTGCTAGCGTATGCCAATTCCCGCTGTTGCGCGCGTGGCAAACGAAGTGCTGCGCATCGGCTTTGCAACCAGCGCAATCCACATAAAAGCAAAGGCTGCCTACGCAGGCAGCACACAGGAGAGAGGGTGCCGTCATGAGCAAATACGCGAAGATCGAAGCTGCGCAGGTCGAGGAACGTTATGCCCGTGGCTGGCATTGTCTGGGCAAGGTTGACGAGTTCACACGGCAGCCGGTGGCGCTCAAATACTTCGGCACCAATCTGGTTGCGTTTCGCGGTGAAGACAATCAGCTGATCATCCTCGACGGTTACTGTCCGCACATGGGTGCCGATCTGTCGCAGGGCTACGTGGAAGGCAATTCCATCCGCTGCGCCATGCATGCCTGGCGCTGGGGTACAGATGGTGTCTGCGACGATATTCCTTACGCGAAAAAAATTCCGGCCAAGGCTTGCATCAAATCCTGGCCCACGCTGGAGCGCAACGGTCTGGCGTTCGTGTATCACGATCCCGAAGACAACGCACCGATTCCCGAACAGCTGCCGCCAGTGATTGCCGAGTATGGCTCAGGAGAATGGTCTGACTGGGAAGTGGTGCTGATCCCCATTCACACCAACTGTCGCGAGCTGGTGGACAACATGGCGGACAAGGCGCACTTCGGCCCGGTGCATGCATCGGCGGCGCTGAAATTCCGCAATGTTTTCCACAAGCATGTGGCCGTGCAGGAAATGGAAGGCAAGAGTCCGCGTCTGGCGGGTGAATCGATTCTGAAAACCACGGCCACTTATTATGGCCCTGCCTACATGATTACCGAGATGACCGGTGAAATGAATGGCGTGCCGGTGGCGTCGAAGCTGCTGGTCAGCCATGTGCCCACCTCCACCGAAAGTTTCGATCTGCGTTTTGGCGTGATGGTGAAACTGTTTCCGGGCATGAGCAGGGAAGACAGCGATGCCATGGTGAAGGGTTATGTGCAACTCACCCAGCAGGCATTTTTCGAAGATGTGCAGTTCTGGCACACCAAGGTACGGGTGGACAATCCGGTGCTGTGCGACGGCGATGGCCCGATTTACCGCTTGCGCCAGTGGTATAACCAGTTTTACGTCGACATTGCCGAAGTGCCGTCGGTGTGGGATGAAGCCAAGGTGTACGAGGTGGAGGCCTTCAATCCGATTCCGCCGCAGAAAATGGCAGCAGGCAATGCGCCGGCGCCGCAGTCCGCCCATGCCGGGGAAGCGGTTGAGGCCTGATTTCCATGTCGATTTCTGCCGTCACTTCCGCGCAAAGCCCGTCAACCGGATTACTGCTGCGCCTGACAGCCTGGGCCATGCTGGTGCTGGGTGTCAGCCTGTTTGCCGCTTACCTGGTTTTTCTGCCGCAGCCGCAGCTGTTTGCGTTCGACAGCCAAAGTGTCGGTGCCAGCATCGGTTTGATTTTATACAGCCTGGCCACGGCCGGGTCGGCCTTCATCGCCTGGGGCATCATGCTGAGCCGGCTGGATGGCAACGGACTGACCCGGCAGCAGGTGCTGCGGGCTACGGCCATCGGTATCGGACTGCTGGGCCTGATGCGCTTGGGTACCGCGATTTTTCCGCCGCCGCCGTTTGATGCCATGATCGCGCTGCCCATCGGTGAGTTCGTGGTGTTCTCGCTGCTGGCGTTCAAGCTGTTTCGGTCCTGAAGGGAGTTTGCCACCATGACCGGAAACACTGTCTTCGATGTTCTGCTGATGGCCATTTTTGCCAGCGCGTTGTTGACCGCGCTGGTGCTGCTGCTGGTGGATGCACCTTACGGCCGTCACAAGCGCGCCGGCTGGGGCCCGAAAATCAATACGCGTCTGGGCTGGGTGGTGATGGAGTCGCCGGCATCACTGGCGTTTTTCTATTTCTATTTCACCGGCGCGCATCCGCAAGTGCTGGCCGGCGTGATCCTGATGCTGATGTGGCAGCTGCATTATGTGCACCGCTCCTTCATCTACCCGTTCCAGATCCGGGTGAAGCCCGGCGACAGCACGCCTCTGCTGGTGATCCTGATGGGATCGCTCTACTGCGGCATCAACGGTTACCTGAACGGCTCCTACATTTCCACCTATGCCGATCACCTGAACGATCAATGGCTGACAGATCCGCGCTTTGTGCTGGGTGTTGCCCTGTTCGGGTTCGGTTACTACCTCAACAAGCGTTCCGACAGCATTTTGCGCAGTCTGCGCGCCAGCTCCACCACCGGTTACCAGATTCCGCACGGCTTCGCGTTCCGTTATGTGTCGATGCCGAATTACCTGGGAGAGATTCTGACCTGGACCGGGTTTGCGATTGCGTCCTGGTCACTGGCGGGATTGTCGTTCGTGGTGTTCACCATGGCGAATCTGGTGCCGCGGGCGCTGGCGAATCACCGCTGGTATCGGGAACAGTTCAAGGATTATCCCCGGCAGCGGCGGGCGATATTTCCGTTCGTGCTGTAAACCTTCTTCGCTGCAAACCGTTTCCAAAGCCGAGCCGGCTTCCCACCGGCTCTCCTTCAACGGACAGTCTCTGCCAATGGACTGTCCGTTTTTTTTTATCCGCGCCGTATCAGCGGATCAGCCCCAGCTCCCGCCCCCTTGCCACGGCCTGGGTGCGGCTGGCCACCGCCATCTTTTCAAAAATGTTGCGGATGTGGGCCTTGGTGGTGGTCACTGCGATATGCAGGGTGTCGGCAATCGCCTGATTGCGGTGACCACTGGCAATCATGCCCAGTACTTCCAGTTCGCGGTGGGTGAGCGGTTCGATCAGCGCCGACAGATCCGCCTGTGCGCTGGCCGGCGCCAGCTGCGCCTCTTCCCACCAACCGTGCACACCCTGCTCCGACAGCCGGCTGAAGAGTGGTTCCAGGGCGGCGCCTTCGTCCAGAAACACCCGCCGGTAGCCCGCACGGGCGCTTAGCTCCAGCGCGCGTTGCAGGCTGGCACAGGCGCGCAGCCAGTCCTGCTGGTGAGATTGCACCAGGGCGCGGGTCGTGAGGGCGCGCACCTGGGTGAGAATCCGGTGCTGGGTGGCGGCGTCTTCCTCGATCTGGTCCAGGACTTCCAGTGCCTGCGGATGACGATTCAGCAAGGCCAGGCAGCGCGCCAGCACGATTCGGGTTTCCTCATGGGCAAAGGCGCGGCTTGGCAGCAGCCATTGTTCCTGATCGAGGGCCCAGCGCAGGGCCTCGGTCTGCCTGCCCGAGCGCAGCAGATACTGCGCGCGCAGCATGCCCACGGGCGGCCCCATGGTGGACCAGTGGGAGCGGTCGCGCTCCATGACAGGCTCGGCCATTGCCACTTCCGCCAGCGCTGCGTCCCATTTCCCTTCCGCCGAGAACAGGGTGGATTGCACCAGCCGGACCAGTGCCCCGAAGGCCGCGTCGGTGCCCGCTTCTCCGGATTCCAGCAGTGCGGCCATGCAGGCCCGGGCCTGGTCCAGTTGCTGGATTTCGCGATGGATGTTCACATACACGATGTTCTGCCAGAAGGCGATGAAGTGGGGCGACTGGCCTTCCTCCAGCAGCCAGTCGCGGCTGCTATCCAGGGTATCCAGCGCCTTGCGGGTCAGGCCCTGCTGGAATTGCAGGTGAGCCAGCAAAACCGACGTGGACAGCATGCAGAAATGATTGTGTTCCCGCCGGGCGGCGGCGGCAGCCTGGTCCAGGATCTGCTGTGATGCGATGTGCTTGCCGTCCTGGAACAGCTCCATGCCCAGTGCCAGACGGGTCACGGCGTTGAGCTGGGTATCGGCGCCGCTGGACAGTTCCTGCGCCTGCTGCGACCAGTAACGGATGCCGGATTCATCACCCCGGAAGCGCGCCAGCTGGCTGCGGAATATGGCGATCTGCGCCTTCAGCGCCCGGTACTGGGGCTGGTCCGGCACCAGTTGCTGATCGGCCTGGTCCAGGTAGGGTTCCGCCTCGGACACCCGCTCGGTACAGAACAGGTTCCAGGCCTGGATCAGCGCCAGGCGTGGCCGCCAGCGCACAGTCTCGGCGGGCAGCTGGCCCAGCCACCAGTTGAGCGATTCATTCTGGCCGGCCAGCATGCGGCTAACCCCCAGTTCCTCGATCAGCTCTGCCGCATCGGCCCAGCGTTCACCCTCCAGCAGACAGTGGATCGCCTCCTCGTAATCGTTCGCCTGGCGGAACCAGTCTGCGGCCTGCCGACACAGCTGGGGCAGCTGCTGTTTCAGTCGCTGGCGGGCGAAGTTCAGCAGGTTTTCCCGGAACAGGTCGTGGAAACGGAACCAGTTACCGCGCTCGTCGAGGGGAATCAGGAACAGGTTCTGTTCGCGCAGAGCCTTGACGTAATCCTGCGTCTGCGGTGCCTCTGGCACGGGCGCCAGGTGCCGGCACAGATCCAGCGAGAAGCGTCGCACCAGCGCCATGCGCAGCAGGAACTGCTGCAGGGCCTCATCCAGACTGGCCAGCACTTCCTCCGCCAGGTAGTCCACCAGCAGGGTGGGGGATGTCCGCTCCAGCCAGTCCGGTGTCGGCACCGGCTGCTGTTTCAGCGACAGTCCCGCCAGTTGCAATGCGGCCGCCCAGCCTTCGGTTTTCTCCTGCAGCGCATCCAGGGTGCGGGCGGTCAGCGACAGTTGCAAAGTGTCCTCAAAGAACAGGCGTGCCTCCGCCGGTCCAAACGATAATGCGCCCGCTCCGATTTCGGTCACGGTATTGCGCACCCGGCGCTGGGGAATGTGCAGCGACGGCAGGCTGCGCGAGGTGATCAGCACATGCAGGCTGGTGGGCAGGCGATCGAGGAACCAGCTCACGCTGGCCAGCAGCACCGGCTCCTGGATCACGTGAAAATCGTCCAGGATCAGCAGGGTTGGCAGCGCATGATCCGGCTGGTTCCAGCGATTGAGCAGATCGGTGATCCAGGCTTCATGGTCGCTGTCGCCGGGTGTGCCGGCGGCCGTGCGGGGAGGTTGTCCCAGCGCGCCACTGACATAACGCCAGAAGCGCACCGGGTCATTGTCCTGCAGGTCCAGTGACAGCCAGGCACTGGGATTCGGCAACTGGTCCAGCCACTGCCGCGCCAGCGTGGTTTTGCCGTAACCGGCGGGTGCATGGATCAGGGTCAGGCGGGCGGGCGCCGGTTGCCCCAGCTGTTGCAGCAGGCGCAGGCGGGGAACCGCATTCTGCCGGATTGGCGGCGCGAACAGCTTGGTTTTCAGCAGCATGGTCTGTTCTTGTTATCTGGACGGCCGATCAGTGTTTTCCGAAACCCCGTCACAAGTCAAAAAGCAGACGGGCCGGTCATCCGTCAGGATGCCTTATCAAGTGCAGTCTGGCGTTTTTGGCACTATAATGCGGGCACAATAAAATCTTGGCCGCCGCGCTTGGCGGACCAGATTGACCAAGCCTTTGCTGAACCGACCTTGTTGGTACGCCTTGCTACAGAGCCGTTTTTTTAGTCGTCAGCAAAAGGTGAAGTTATGCAATTGATAGTGATACTGGCCCTGGTAGGGGCTATTAATATAGCGGGTGTGGCGGTTACATCTGAACAGGATTTGAACCGTCGCGGAGTCAGTGCAAGCGAATACCAGTCATCGGTCGAGGTAGAGGATGTCTCTTCCAAGCCAGATGGTTCACTGCTGGAAGCACTCAGCAACTGATATCCAACCCACTGACAGCCATAACAAAAATGACGAATTCCGATAAACCCGCATTTTCCGGGATCCTCGATGGAAAATGCGGGTTTTTGTTTGTGTAGGGACTGTTTGATCTTTGTCAGCACCGGTAAGCGCCGATTGCCAGATCAGGCAATAAGGCGTTAAGATTTGATCAGTTATGCACCGGTGATGCCGGTCTCAGTCAGGAATCAACCTCGTGCCTGACGGCAGCCTTCAGGGCTTGCCGGAACACCATCCAGGTACATCCAAGGAAAGGAAGCTGCGCGCATGGATCGCCGCATCATGATGTTAAGACTCCGAAACCAGTTGGAACAGCAGGTCGCTCTGGCGGAACTGGCTGATTCCGTTATCGTCCTTCAATCCCTCAAGAGCTGTTATCTGGAAGCCACCCGGCTGGTGGAAATGGCCCATCCGTCCGTGCCCGATGTGGAGGCGCTGGCGCTGCGGCTGCGGGCCGCTGCACTGCAGCCGGGGCCGCTGTCCGGACAGGCCACCCTGCGCATCGCCGCCAGTTATCACTGGTTGGCGCGGCAGCTGGAAAGCGAAAGCCTCGTCAGCCCTTGAAAGCCTCGATCAGGTCCGCCAGCACGGTGGCGGTCACCGTGTTCAGCAGGTTGCTGATGATGTCGGTGGAGCTGGGTACCCAGGGTTTCATGCCCGTGAGGAATTCCGTGCGCTCTGACAGGTACTGTGCCACTTCCCGTTCCGCCTGGGCCTGATCTTCGTTTTCCAGCGCCTTGAAGATGGGGTCCAGGTGATCCAGCATGATGCGCCCGTACAGGGCGTTCTCGCCGTGATTGCGCATGGCTTCCACCAGTCCCACCATGGAATCCAGTTCGGTCTGGAATTTCGATACCGACTTGCGGGCCTGCCGTCGCAGGCTGTCGGCCTCTTCCTGAATTTCCTTGTATTGCATGCTGGCTCTCTCCGCGTGTTGCAGATTCGTTTTTAAAGCATAGTCCAGTTGAACGGATTGGCACCTGGCGTGGTTGGTCCCCGCCAGCCTGACCGTAATCCCGTCCGGAAAAAATAGTGGACCGCCGGCGTTGCCGGGACAGCCTGCTGCTTTAAAATTGGCCCGGCACTTTACGCAGGCGGGTGTCTGCGTTTTTCGATTGTCCTGTAGGGAGTGGCTGCATATGACATTGCTCTATCTTGCCGGTGGTTTGGTGTTGCTGGTGCTGGGCGCTGAGTTTCTGGTGAAAGGTGCGTCACGGCTGGCGGCGGCTGCCGGTATTTCGCCGCTGGTGATCGGGTTGACCATCGTGGCGTTTGGTACCAGTGCGCCGGAAATGGCAGTGAGCGTGGGTGCAGCCTGGTCCGGCCAGGCGGATCTGGC
>JBMOPR010000705.1:0-7412 GCA_049323075.1 Pseudomonadota bacterium | reverse complement strand
ATCTGGGCATCGGCACCATGCTGGCGCTGATGCTGCCCTACTCGCTGATCATTCTGGTGGGGTGGAGTGCGTTGTTCGCGCTCTGGTATCTCAGCGGTATTCCGTTTGGGGTTTACTGATTTCACAGTCAATACCCACCAGGTGGCAAAAGGCTTTGGCCTGATGCTAGACTCTGCAGTCGGTTCATAAAAAAACGGAAGGCCTTGGCGCTTCATTTCAGGCCGGAAAGCCCATGAATAACAACAATAAATCCGGTACGGCTGATTTGCCGGTACCCGCATTTCAGGTGCAATGGGAGCAGGGCTCCACCCAGGCCACCGAAACCATCTATTGGGAACCTGCGCAGCCCGTCACTCAACTGCAATCACCGAGCAAACTGCGCAACGCCCTTGCCAGCCTTCATACCGACACCACTCATGTGGAAGTCAGCGATATGGACTGGACCGCCCCCATGACGCTGCAGTTCACGCCCAACCGGGTCGGTTTTACCTCGCTGGTTTCCTCGTCGTCTTCGATCCAGTACGGCTATGCCGATGAAAAACTGCTGCGCACCACCAGCGTCGGCAAGGTCCTTTTTATCCTGCCAGGTCGGGAAATCGTGGCCCGGATCGCGCCGGGAAGACTCTGCACTGTCACCTGTTCTTTCAACAACGACTACGCCGAAAACATCATCGGTCCCCTGGATCAGCTTTCACACACGCAACTGCATAGCGCCCTCGATCTGCGCAGCGCGCTGATTTCCTCGATCATGCTGCGGCTGATGAACGAAGCGCTCTACCCCGGCCCGATCAGCGCAGCGGTGGCGGAATCGTTTGGGCATGCCATGCTGACGGAATGTGCGCACTGGCTGCAGACGCAGAACAGCGACACCACGGCCGACGGGAAACTGACCGCACGGGAATTGCAGATCATCGAGCAATATCTGGCGGGCTTGTCGGGAAAATCCCCCAGCGTGGCGGATCTGGCGGCGGCGTGCGGATTCAGCGAACGTTACTTTGCCAAACTGTTTCGGGAACTGACTGGTTTTCCCGTATCGCAGTACATCAAAGCGGTGCAGGTTTCCAAGGCCAAAGTACTGCTGCTGGAAACCGATTTGCCGCTGAAGGAGATTGCCTACCGTCTGGGATACAGCACGTCCGCCAACTTTGCATCATCATTTCGCGCGGCGACTGGCGCCACACCCGGGCAGTTCCGCAAGTCGAACTGACTGGCTCGCGGCCGTCCGGGGCACCCGATGCCGTGTTCGAATTTCAATACAGATAGCCGGACGTCAATGTCATTTGAATTTGTTTCCCCCTTACAGATTTTCTATAGTTAGCGCAGGCTGAAGACTCTCCTTGCAATCCTTCCGCAGTCGACCAACGATGTCAGATATCACGATCAAGCCAGCCCCAAAATTCGGCTTCACCTGGGTGACGCCGATGAAAATTCCGCTCAAGCAGCACGGCTACGAACGCCGGGAATTTTTCTTCGGCGGCACCGCCAACGCGTATGTCAACACGGCGCCGCTGGGCAGCAATGGCGAGTGGTCGGTGGCACCCAGTGGAGTAACGGCACCCTATCGATCCCGCCTGCTGGTGTATCGGCCGATCGATCCGGCCCATTTCAACGGAACCGTGATAGTCGAATGGATGAACGTCTCCAGCGGCATGGATACGCCGACAGAATGGATCATGTTGCACACGGAACTGATGCGGAAGGGTTACGCCCATGTTGCCGTCTCGGCGCAATACGCCGGCATTGAAGGCGGGCCCATTCCGTTACCCCGAGTGATCCCGCTGGATCCTGCCGCGAAACGTATCAATCCGCTGCGCTATCGCAGCCTGTCCCATCCCGGCGACAGTTTTTCCTATGACATTTTCCGCCATGCGGCGGAACTGGTGCGCTATCCCAACCAATGCAGTCCGCTGGGCAGCCTCAGGCCTCGCACTGTCATTGCCACCGGACAGTCGCAGTCTGCCCATCGCCTGATGACGTTTGCGAATGCCTTTGGTAAATCCACCGATGTGTTTGACGGTTATTTCATTCACAGTCGCTTGAGTACGGGCATACCGGAACTGGGTGGTGGCGGATCGGCGCAGTTATCGCAGGCGCCCCAGCCCGAAATAGAACCACCGCTAGTCGTGAGGATTCGTGAAGATCTGGGACGGCCCGTGCTCAACCTGCAGGCCGAAACCGATCAGATTGCACTGGGCGCGCACGTCAGCCGCCAGCACGACACCGCGCATTTCCGGTTGTGGGAAGTGGCGGGCAGCGCCCATGCCGATTTGTATGTCAGCAATCTTGGCCTGCAGGATGCCAGCAACGATGTAACGACCGCCACGGTGAAGATAACCCCCCGGTCCAATTTTCTGCTGAAAAAATGCCGCGACAACATCAACAGCGCACCGCAGCATCATTTCGTGGCCAAGACCGCTATTCGTGCGCTGAACGCCTGGATCGTGGATGGCATCGCGCCACCTTCACTGCCGCGACTGAAAATCAATGCCGAAGGCGATGGTTTTGAAACCGACGCGCACGGCAATGCCCTGGGTGGCGTCCGCAGCCCCTATATGGATGTACCGATTGCGCGGATGTCGGGATTGAACAACACGTCGCAGCACGAGCGATGCCTGTGCTTCCTGTTTGGATCGACTGACATGCTGGACGCGGCAACGTTGCGATCCCTGTACCCCACGCACAATGACTACGTCGTAAAAGTCACTGCGGCAACCTACGATGCAGTGAATGCCGGCACGCTGCTGCCCGAGGATGCGGCACTGGTTATCGCCGCGGCCATGGAAGCCAATATTCCGCCGCAATAACAGGCGTCAATTTCGGCAGAATTCCCATTCCACCTGCTCCCAAGTTCGAAGTTCAATACAAATATCCAAATATCAATATCCTTTCAGTTTGTCTATCTGCTCCTACTTTTCTAAGGTTGATGCAAGGCAGCAAGCCTGATAGCAAAAACCTCAATACAACAACAAATACAGCAACCCAGCCATCTGCCAGCCACCTACCCTCTCATGGACTGATATGGGCGTCGGCCGATTGCGTGCTGTCCAGGAGATGGAAATGTCACACCCTGCCCGCCCCCGCAACGTCCGTGTCAGCCATTTGATGGCAGGATTGGGTTGCGCCCTTGTTCTGTCAGGTTGCAAAACCTCCGATGCGCCAATCGCGCCAGCACCCAGGATCGGCATCATCTGGACCGCGCCCACCACCTTTTCACTCAAGAACAAGGGTTATGAGCGTGAAGAATTTTTCTTCCGCGGCACCGCCAATGCCTATGTCAACACGGCGCCATTGGAGAGTGATGGCCAGTGGGAAGTAGCGCCCAGCGGCGAAACCGCCCAGTACAAATCCCGCATGATTGTGTACAAGCCCACGGATCCCGCAAAATTCAACGGCACCGTGATCGTGGAATGGATGAACGTTTCCAGCAGCGTGGACACGCCGACGGAATGGATAGAGGCGCATACGGAATTGATGCGCAAGGGCTATGCCTATGTTGCAGTATCGGCCCAGCAGGTGGGCATCGAAGGTGGGTCCATTCCGTTGCCCCAATTGATCCCCCTGTGCCTGTCGGCGAAATGCGTGAATCGCTTGCGCTACAGCAGCCTGCATCATCCTGGCGACAGTTTTTCCTACGACATTTTTCGGCAGGCGGCCGAATTCGTGCGCTACCCCCAGGATCTGAATCCGCTGGGCACACTCACACCCAGTCACATCATTGCAGCGGGACAATCGCAGTCAGCCCATCGCCTGATCACGTTCATCAATGCCTTCGGCAAATCCACCCAGGTATTCGACGGCTATTTCATTCACAGCCGTCTGGGCAGCGGCATTTCTGAACTGGGTGGTGGCGGCTCAGCGCTGTTGTCGCAGGCACCGCAGGCCGAGATTATTCCGCCCGCCGTCGTGAAAATCCGCGAGGATCTGGAATTGCCTGTCATGAATATTCAGGCGGAGACCGATCAGATCGCGCTGGGCGCTGCTTCCAGCCGGCAGGAAGATTCCGAGCATTTCCGCCTGTGGGAAATGGCGGGCGCCGCCCATGCCGACGTGTATGTCAGCTATCTCGGCTTGAGCGACAGCGGCAGGAATCCGAATACGGCAACCGTGCGGCTCCGGAAAACTGCGGTTCCCGTGTTCAACGTCTGCGATGAACCCATCAACAGCGCGCCGCAGCACCATTTCATCGCCAAGGCCGCCATCCGCGCATTGAATACCTGGGTGGTGGATGGCATAGCACCGCCCTCGTTCCCGCCGCTGCAGATTAATGAAGCCGGCGACGGGTTCGAAACAGACGAGCATGGCAACGCACTGGGTGGCATCCGCTCACCCTGGATGGATGTGCCGACCGCGCAGCTGTCAGGCCAGAACAGTGCCGCTCGCAATGGTGATGGACTGTGTTTCCTGTTTGGCTCCACTAAAATGCTGGATGACGCCACGTTGTATTCACTGTATCCCACGCACGCGGACTATGTGGCGGCGGTTACTGCGTCTACCCAGGCAGCGGTGGCTACCGGCGCATTGTTGCCTGAGGATGCGGGGCTGGTTATCAGGGCGGCCGAGGCGGCCAATATTCCGCCTGCGCCTGTCGTCGAGCAGGAAGGGCCTGTGCAAGAGTAGCACCCGGCACAGCATGCTCCCTCTGCAATCAACAAGAGGAAGCATGCTTTTCTGTTGAATAGGGATTTACCAGAATTCGACGGCGCGACGCCGCTACTGCCGCACCAGCCGCCAATTCGGCGCACTGCCCGGCTCGGTGGAACGCCAGGGATTGATATCGATGCCGCCACGCCGGGTGTAGCGTGCGTACACGGTCAGCTGTTCAGGCCGGCAGCGCTGCTGGATATCCATGAAAATCCGCTCCACGCACTGCTCGTGAAATTCCTGGTTATTGCGGAAGGAAATAAGATAGCGCAGCAAGGCGGACCGGGAAATTTTTGCGCCGCGATACTGGATGAACACACTGGCCCAGTCCGGCTGACCTGTCACCGGGCAGCAGGATCGCAGCAGATGGCTGTGCAGGGTTTCGCTGACGACTTTTTTAGCGCTGACAATTGCGCCACCGGCTGACACATCCAGCTGCAACAGTTCCGGATCAACCGTGAACTGCGCCACCTGCACCGGTTCATCGTCAATACATTCACCCGGCAGCGCCGCCAGCGGATTCTGCCCCGCATCCAGCGCCAGCAACGTCACCTGCACTGTCGCACCCGCCGCTGCACTCACATCCCGTGCAATGGTAGTTTTCACTTCATCCCAATTCGCAAATTCAGTCTGGTTGAACGAACCGAAATACAGCTTCAGCGATTTGGATTCCACGATGCACGCCGACTGCGCCGACACCCTCAATTCCAGCAGTGCCACCTGCGGTTTGCCGCCCGGCGCCAGCCACGACATCTCATAGGCGTTCCACACATCCTCGCCCTGAAACGGCCAGCCGCTTTTCAACCCGATCTCGCGCCGGCCCAGTTCCCGCGCAATCGGATGCAACACCTGCGGCGCATAGGTCTCGGGATATGCGCTTTTCTGGCCAAGCGGGCCGTGATTGACTGGTTCATGATCCAGAGGGCCACTCATATCAGGTACGAATCCCCACGCCGTTTTTCAGCAGCCAGTAAGCCCAGACATACAGCACCACCACTGTCCCGCCAATCATGCCGTAGGCAAATCCCAGATTGATATCCGACACGCCAAGAATGCCATAGCGAAAGCCGTTCACCATGTACAGGATCGGATTGATATGCGACACCTTTTCCCAGAACGGCGGCAGCATGCTGACGGAATAGAACACACCGCCCAGATAGGTCAGCGGCGTCAGTACGAAAGTGGGCACGATGGAAATGTCGTCGAAGGAACCGGCATATACGGCGTTGATCAGGCCGCCCAGGGAAAACAGCGTGGCCGTGAGCAGAACGATCGAAAAAGTCACGAACACATCGTGCACCTGCAGATGCGTGAAGAACAGCGCCAGCAGCGTCACGATCAATCCCACCGCCACGCCCCGCGCAATTCCGCCCAGCACAAAACCCCAGATGATGATGTGGTTGGGCAGCGGCGACACCAGCATTTCCTCCACACTGCGCTGGAACTTGGTGCTGAAGAACGACGCCACCACGTTGGAATAGGAATTGGTAATCACCGACATCATGATCAAGCCCGGCACTATGTACTGCATGTAGGTGAAACCTTCGATCTCACCAATGCGGGCACCGATCAGCTCGCCAAAAATCACGAAATACAGCGCCACCGTGATGGCAGGCGGCAACAGTGTCTGGATCCAGATGCGCATGAAGCGGCGGATTTCCTTGACGACAATGGTTTGCAGCGCGGTCCACTGATGTTGCAATTTCATATCAACGCTTCTTTTCCACGAGGGCGACAAAAAGTTCTTCCAGCCGGTTGGCCTTGTTGCGCATGCTCAGCACCGGAACATTGCGCTCTGTCAGCGCCTGAAAGGCCATATTGAGCGATTCCTTTTTGGAAATTTCCAGCTCCAGGGTGTGGCTGTCCACCAGCCGCAGTTGCACGCCGGGAATCTCCGGTGCCACTGTCAGATCGACGCCCAGATCCAGAATGAACGTCTCGCGATCCAGTTTGGAAAGGAATTTTTTCATCGTGGTCTGTTCGATGATCTGGCCGTGGTCGATGATGGCGATGCTGCGGCAGAGGTGCTCCGCTTCTTCCAGATAATGGGTGGTGAGAATGATGGTCGTGCCCTGCTGGTTGAGCTGCTTGAGAAAATCCCACATCGAGCGGCGCAACTCGATATCCACGCCGGCGGTGGGCTCATCCAGAATCAGCAGGCGCGGTTCATGCACCAGCGCACGCGCAATCATCAGGCGCCGTTTCATGCCACCGGACAACATGCGCGAACGCTCGTCGCGCTTGTCCCACAGCCCCAGCAGCTTCAGGTATTTTTCTGCGCGCTGGGCGGCAGTGGCGCTGTCAATCCCGAAATACCCGGCCTGGACTTTCAGGATGTCGCCGACTTTTTCGAACTGGTTGAAATTGAATTCCTGCGGCACGATGCCCAGGTGCATTTTCGCGGCGGAAAAATTGCGGTCGATGTCATCGCCAAACACGCTGACAGTGCCACCGCTTTTATTCACCAGCGAACAGATGATACCGATGGTGGTGGACTTGCCGGCACCGTTGGGGCCCAGCAGCGCCATGAAGTCGCCTTCTTCCACATCGAAGCTGATGCCCTTCAGGGCCTCGAAACCGGATTTATACACCTTGCGCAGGTCGCGCACGGACAATGCTGTTGTCATATCGGAAACAGGACCCGGAGCAGAAAAACAGACAGGAAAGAGTGCCGCATTATACGGCAAAGAACGCAGGGGACCAGTTCACTCCCGCAGGCGGGAAATGCCAATTTCACCCCGTTCGCCGCGCCAAAGCCAGTGGGCCACGTC
>JBMOPR010000704.1:0-7437 GCA_049323075.1 Pseudomonadota bacterium | reverse complement strand
GTGACGGCATTTTCCAGCTACTTCATCAGTCTGATCCGAAACCAGATTCCATCCAGTATCCGCATCATCGTGCAGATGACGATCATCGCCTCGCTGGTTATTGTGGTGGACCAGTTCCTGCGCGCCTATGCCTATGCCATCAGCAAGCAGATGTCGGTGTTCGTGGGCTTGATCATCACCAACTGTATCGTGATGGGCCGCGCCGAAGCGTACGCCATGAAGAATCCGCCGGTGGCGAGTTTTCTCGACGGTTTCGGTAATGGTCTGGGTTACAGCGTGATCCTGCTGATCCTGGGTGTGTTCCGTGAACTGTTCGGTTCGGGCAAGTTGCTGGGCATCGAAATCTTCAAGCTGGTGAGTGACGGTGGCTGGTATGTGCCGAATGGCTTGTTGCTGCTGCCGCCCAGTGCGTTCTTCCTGATTGGCCTGCTGATCTGGGCCATGCGCACCTGGAAGCCGGAGCAGGTGGAACGCAACGAGTATCCGCTGGCTACGCATACCAAAGCGCAGCCGGCGCATTAAGGAGGCACGATCATGTTCGAGCATTATCTGAGCCTGCTGGTGAAATCCATTTTCGTCGAGAACATGGCGCTGGCGTTCTTCCTGGGCATGTGCACCTTCATCGCCGTTTCCAAAAAAATGAAGACGGCGATTGGACTGGGCGTCGCGGTGACATTCGTGCAGGCGATCACGGTGCCGGCCAACAACCTGATCCTGAATTACCTGCTGAAGGAAGGTGCGCTGGAATGGGCCGGGTTGGGCGATGTGGATCTCACGTTCCTCGGGCTGCTGAGTTACATCGGCATGATTGCCGCCATCGTGCAGATCCTGGAAATGTTCCTCGATAAATATGTGCCATCGCTGTACAACGCATTGGGCGTGTTCCTGCCGCTGATCACGGTGAACTGCGCGATTCTCGGCGGCGCGCTGTTCATGGTGGAGCGTGATTACACATTTGGTGAAAGCGTGGTGTATGGCATCGGTTCCGGTGCCGGCTGGGCGATTGCCATTGCGGTGCTGGCGGGCATTCGCGAGAAACTCAAATACAGCGACGTGCCGGAAGGCCTGCGTGGCATGGGCATCACCTTCATCACGGTGGGTCTGATGTCACTGGCATTCATGTCGTTTTCCGGCATTCAGCTGTAACCGGGGCGGGGAGTCAGGCAGATGGATAATACGATTTTCCTCGGCGTCGGCATGTTCACCGGCATTGTGCTGGCGCTGGTGGTGCTGATCCTGCTGGCGCGCGCGCGGCTGGTCAGCACCGGTGACGTCCACATCGACATCAATGAAGATCCGGAGCGGGCCATTGATGTGCCGGCAGGCGGCAAGCTGCTCACCACGCTGGCAGACCAGGGTATTTTTGTTTCTTCCGCCTGCGGTGGTGGTGGTACCTGCGCCCAGTGCCGGGTGATCGTGCATGAAGGCGGCGGCGACATCCTGCCCACCGAAGAAGGCCATTTTTCGACGCGGGAAATCAAGGAAGGCTGGCGCCTGTCCTGCCAGGTGGCCGTGAAGCAGAACATGAAGATCGAGCTGGACGAAGCCTTCTTCGGCGTGAAGAAATGGGTCACCACCGTGCGCTCGAATCACAACGTGGCCACCTTCATCAAGGAACTGGTGGTGGACCTGCCGGAAGGCGAGGTGGTGCATTTCCGCGCCGGCGGTTATGTGCAGCTGGAGTGCCCGCCCCATCACGTCAAATACAGCAATTTTGAAATCGAGCCTGAGTACCGTGCGGACTGGGAGCGTTTCGGTTTTTTCAAACTGGAATCGAAAGTCAGCGACAGCGTGATCCGTGCCTATTCCATGGCGAATTATCCTGATGAACTCGGTCTGCTGAAATTCAACATCCGCATCGCCACGCCCCCACCTGGTTCGCAGGGCATTCCGCCTGGGCAGATGTCGTCCTGGGTTTTCAACCTGAAGCCGGGCGACAAGGTAACGGTATACGGCCCGTTCGGCGAATTCTTTGCCACGAATAACGACACCGAAATGGTGTTTGTCGGTGGCGGCGCGGGCATGGCGCCGATGCGCTCGCACATTTTCGACCAGCTCAAGCGGCTCAAGACCAAGCGCAAGATCACCTTCTGGTACGGCGCCCGCAGCCTGCGGGAGCTGTTCTACAAGGAGGATTTCGACGCGCTGCAGGCGGAGAACGACAACTTCGAATGGCACATCGCACTTTCTGATCCGCAGCCGGAAGATCACTGGAACGGCCTTACCGGCTTTATTCACAACGTGCTGTTCGAGCAGTACCTGCGGGATCACCCGGCGCCGGAAGATTGCGAGTTTTACATGTGCGGTCCGCCCATGATGACGGCGGCGGTGATCCGGTTGCTGGACGACCTGGGCGTGGAGCGAGACAACATCTATCTCGACGATTTCGGCGGCTGACGTGAGATTCCGGACCTTCTGGCTCGGCGTGTTCTGGTGCGCTGTACTGTTGGCCGGCTGCTCGTCCCCTGCACCCGAGATCCTCGAATTCAGTGGCGAAAGCATGGGCACCACCTGGTCGGTGAAGGTGAGTGCGATGCCCGCCGGACTCAAACCGCCGCAGGTGGCCGACCACATTCAGGCGGCACTGGACGGGGTGAACCAGTCCATGTCCACCTACCTTGTCACGTCCGAACTGTCGCGCTTCAACCAGGCGCCCGCCGGCACGCGGATGCAGGTTTCTCCCGCGCTGTTTGACGTCATGCGCAAATCCGTGGAGGTCTGGCGGCTGAGCCAGGGCACGTTCGATGTCACCGTGGGGCCGCTGGTGAATCTGTGGGGATTCGGCCCACAGGGAAGGCCCAATGTCGTACCCGATGAGGCAGCCCAGCGCGAGGCCTGGGCCCGGGTGGGAACCGATGCCCTGACCCTGCACACCGAGACGCTGGAACTGGAAAAGCACAAGGATCTGTATGTCGATCTCTCTGCCATTGCCAAGGGCTATGGTGTGGACCGGGTGGCCGAGGCCCTGGAAAATCTGGGTGTCCGCCGCTATCTGGTGGAAGTGGGTGGCGAAATGCGGGCCGGCGAACCCAAGGCACCGGGGCAGCCCTGGCGCGTGGCCGTGGAAAAGCCCTGGAACGGGGCGCGCTCGGTGGAGCGGGTGTTTGCCGTCAGCGGCGTGGCAATGGCCACTTCCGGTGATTACCGTAATTATTTCGAGGTGAATGGCAAACGCTATTCCCACACCATCGATCCGCGTACCGGCAGGCCGATCGATCATGCCCTGGCGTCCGCCACTGTGATTGCGCCCACCTGCGCGGAGGCGGACGCCTGGGCTACCGCCATGATGGTGCTGGGGCCCGATCAGGCACTGGCGGTGGCCCGGGCCAACCATCTGGCGGTGTATCTGCTGGTGAAAGCCGGTGACGGTTTCGAGGCCCTCTCCAGCGAGGCGTTCGCCATGTATCTGAAACCTGTTCTGCAGTAGACTGATCCTGTTTTCCAAGCGCAAGAGTCTGTGCAATGGCAACCTTTCTGCTTACTACCCTGTTGTTTCTGGTGATATTTGCCGCCATGGCCGTGGGTGTGATTTTCTCCAATAAACCCATCAAGGGTTCCTGCGGTGGCCTGAACAATGTGGGGCTGGGTGGCGAGTGCGAGATTTGCGGGGGCAACCTCGACCAGTGCGAGGCAGCGCAGGGGGAACGCAAAGCCAGCCCCGCCGCCCGCGACGCGCTGGGTTACGACGCGACCCGTCGCTGAATCATGTGCTCAGGAAAAATGCGATTGGGCGGGGAATTTTTGCCCGCTTGCGGAATCCATAGTGCATCAACACCTGCGTTGACTGTCCGTTTCCGCGCCATGCTGCCGGGGCTAAATGGCGATGGGTCTTTTATCTGGTGAACCTTTTTCAATGATTCGATTGCCGATTTCCCAAAGCCAGCTGGTCTGGCTTTTTCGTATGGCGCTGCTGCTGAACTTTGCAGTGATCACCTATCTGGCGCTGACCAGCGTCTCCATCAAACCGGCCCAGCTGACGAGCGACAAGGTCAATCATTGTTTCGCCTTTTTCGTGCTGGCGTTCTGTATTGACTACGCCTTTCCCCGGTTGCGCTTCCTGCTCGTCAAGATCTGGCCATTGCTGGCCTATGGCATTGCGATCGAGATCGTACAGCGGTTCGTGGCGCGGGATGCGTCCCTGCTGGATTTCGGCGCCGACCTGCTGGGCATTACCTTGTACTGGTTGCCACGACGCTATCTGCGGCGGCTGGTGACGGGGCGGGACTTTGCAGCGGCCTGACGCTGGCTTATTCGAACAGGGCCGGCAGGTCCACTGAAGGCCGCGACGGCGGGAAAGTGGCCCCCACGACCTTGAGGGCGGGATCGTTGCAGTCGCGGGTGAGGGGCCCCATGTAGGGAATATCGTTGCGGTCGAACAGCGCCTTCACGATGGGCACCGGGCTGTTCTTCTGCCGCCGCGTCACCATGGCGGTCTCATTGTTTGCCAGCTTCACCCAGGTACCCGGCGGATACACGCCGACAGCCTTGGCAAAACTCAGCAACAGACCTTTCAGACGCGGATCATCTTCCTTATACAGATGCGACAGTGCTTCCCGTGCCAGCACCGGCTTGCGGTAGGCGCGGTTGTCGATGCGCGCCGTGTACACCTCGCACATGGACACCACCAGTGCCAGATCGGAAATGTCCGGCCCTTTCAGATGATTCGGATAACCACTTCCGTCCGGCCGTTCGTGGTGCTGGCGGATGGCCTTGGTCAGTTGGGGATCGATGAATCCTGCCGCTTCCATATATTGGGCCGCCTGCAGCGGATGCTTCTGCAACTTGGCGCGCTGCGCGTCGGTGAGTTTGCCGTCCATGCTGTTCAGCAGTACCTGGAATTCGTAAAAGGTGAGATTGCAGGTGAGTACGGCCTGGGCCAGCGCCTGTTCCTTCTTGTCATCCAGACCATGCTGCTGACTGAACAGATGCGCCAGAATCGCGCCATAAATGGGCTGTTTCAGCGGTGACTGCTGTTTCGACAGATGGATGGCTGCGATGGTGGCGTCCGGATGGGTGTCGGCAATGCGATTGATCCGGCTGATCAGGCCCTGCAACATCTCCTGGCATTTTTCATTGCGTGATTTGATCGCCGTATACAGATCCGACAGCACTGGAATCAACTTGTCCAGGTGGATAAAAGGTTCGCACTTGTCGCTGACGGGCATGCTCATACAAGGGATTCGATCCGGAATTCAAACGTTTAGAAACAGTATAGACGAAGTCTCCGGAGGCAGGCGGTGGCCAGGTGCCGATCGGGGTGGCTACGCCGGCTGGCAGGAAGTTGCGGCAGGGTGTGCTTCAGCGGCGTTGCAGCAGGGCGTCGCGCTGGTCCTTGGGTAACCGGGCAATTTCGCGGCAGCGCTGGAAGAATGCGGGAAAATGGTGCCCGCTCTGTTCAAACAGGGCACGAAATCCGGGCTCCAGTGCGTGGTAGGTAGCGACCGTGGAAAGCTGGGCGTTGTTGACCGGGCGCGAGAACCAGCGGTCGTAGCCGTCATATCCGTTCCAGGACTGCTTCAGCTGCAGGTAGGACAGTTGCAGTGCGGCCTGCAGTTCCTGTTTGCGCTGGCGTTTTTCCGCATCGGTAAGGGATGAGGCAAACAGCTTTTCCCGTTCGTCCCGGTGTGTCAGCACCAGATCCAGAAATTGCTGCTGGCGTTGTTTTGCCTCACGGTAGGCTGGCAGCTGATCCTGCAATCCGGCCTGTTCGATCCACCGTTCCAGCCCCAGATTTTCCACCGCGGTGGCAAAACTTTCGTTGAAAGTGGAATCGTCGGGTACGTACAGGGTCTGGTGCGCCAGTTCGTGGATCAGCAGCGCCGCCAGTGACAGCTGGTCACGGCTGACGAAGGTGTTCAGCACCGCATCGTCGAACCAGCCCAGGGTGCTGTAGGCGGCCACGCCACCCACGTAGGTATCGAAACCTGCCTGGGCCAGTGTACCGGCGTAGGTCTGGGCATCGGCCTCGGCAAAATAGCCGCGATACGGCACGCAACCCGCCACCGGAAAACACCAGCGCCGGTTTTCCAGCGACAGTTCCGGCGTGGCGAACACGTTCCACACCACGAAGGGCCGTTGCAGGTCGACGTAGGTCAGGTAATTGTCGTTGACGGTGAGATGCAGCTGCTCCGCCGCAAAGGTACGCACCTGCAGCACGTATTCCAGCTGGCGTTTCAGGTTTGCATCGGTGCTGTCGGACTGCAGCAACGCTGGGATGTCCTGGCGCCGTTGCAGCAGATCGAACTGTCCCCGGGCGGCCTGCCAGTAGAAGCTGGCGTCGCAGCCTTGCAGCAGTGTGGCGGCGCCTGCCAGCAGTGTGGTGAGCAGGCGTTTAGTATTCGATGTCATGGCGCAGGTTGTTCAGCATCAGCGATGGCACGTCGGTGATGATGCTGTCTGCGCCGCAGTGCTGGATGCGGTGGGCGATATTGAGATCGTTCACCGTCCACACCGATACTTCCAGGCCAATGGTGTGTGCGGTCTGAACCAGACCCGGCGTGACGCGGTGATAGTTGGTGATCAGATGCGTGCAGTGGTGCAGCTGGCACATGGCCAGCGGCTCGCGGGTGAAGCGCTCGGCCACGTAGCCGCGCCGGATTTCGGGTGCGGTCTGGTGCATGTAGCCCAGCAGGTGGGTGTCCATCGACGTGACGATCGCGGTATCGATCAGGTCCAGTTCATCCACCAGGTCACGGATCAGGTGGGCGATGGTGCGCAGGTCGTTCTCATCAGTGGTTTTGACTTCCAGCTGGATGCTTTCCAGATCGTCCCACTCTTTCAGTACGTCGCGCAGCAGCGGCACCGGTGTGGCCTCCGGCCAGCCGCCGGCATATTTCGCGGCGGCATTCACCTGTGCCAGTTCCGCCGCCGTAAAATCGCGGACATTGCCGTTGTGGGCGGTGGTGCGGTTGAGGGTGTCGTCGTGGATCACCACCAGCTGCTGGTCTTTCGACAGGCGTACGTCCAGTTCCACGTGGTGCACATCGAGGGAGCGCAGATACCGAAAGCCGGCGAGGGTGTTTTCCGGCGCTTCCCGGCGTGCGCCACGGTGACCGATGATCAGCATGCGGGTTAACTCCTTGGCGGAAAAATCAGGTTCGCAGGAAAATCTGTCTCGCAGAAAAATCAGGGTTTCAGAAAACGCTGGCTAAGCCCACCGTAGGCATCGATGCGGCGGTCGCGGAAATAGGGCCACATGCGGCGCAGGTATTCGGTGCGACCCAGTTCCACGTCGGCAATCAGGTATTGTGCGGTGTGCGCGTCGCCTTCGCAGAGGATGTCGCCCTGCTGGCCGCTGATGAAACTGCCGCCCCAGAACAGGATGCCGTCGCTCTGGCCGGAGAGATCGTCTTCATGACCGACGCGGTTCGCCACGATCACCGGCAGATGGTTGGCCACCGCGTGCGCGCGCTGGATCAGCTGCCAGGCATTTTTTTG
>JBMOPR010000703.1:0-7445 GCA_049323075.1 Pseudomonadota bacterium | reverse complement strand
AGCAGGACATCGCTCATGCCTCGTCCTCCAGTTCTTCGCGACGGCGCTGGCTGGGCCAGAGCCCGGCGGGGCGAAACAGCATCACCAGCACCAGTGCCAGGCCAAACAGCACCATGCGCAGGTTTTCCGGATCGATCACACTGCGGCCGAACAGCGAACGCTGCAGCGGGTTGATGACTTCGCGCAGCACTTCCGGCGTGATGGTCAGCAGCACCGCGCCGAGGATGACGCCGGGAATATGGCCCATGCCACCCAGCACCACCATGCACAGCACCATCACCGATTCCATCAGGGTGAAACTTTCGGGGCTGACAAAACCCTGGAAGCCGGAGAACAATCCGCCGGCGATGCCGCCGAAGCTGGCACCCAGCGCGAACGCCAGCAGCTTCACATTTCGCGTGTTGATGCCCATGGCCTGCGCGGCGACTTCATCTTCGCGAATGGCGACCCAGGCGCGGCCGAGGCGCGAATTCTCCAGCCGGATGCAGACGAACACCACCAGCAGCATGCACACCAGGAACAGATAGTAGTACGCGTAGGACGACGGAAAATGCTGGCCGAACAGCGTGATCCCTTTGTTGAGGCCGTAGCCGGCGACGCTGACCGGATCGATGCCGCTGATGCCCTGCGGGCCGTTGGTCAGGTTGAAAGGGCGGTCGAGGTTGTTCATGAACAGGCGCACGATTTCGCCGAAGCCCAGCGTGACCACCGCCAGATAATCTCCGCGCAGTTTCAGCGTGGGTGCCCCCAGCATGGCGCCGAAAAAGCAGGCCAGTAATGCACCGATGGGCAGGATGATCCAGGCCGACACGTGATAATCGAAATGCGCGGACGCCAGCAGCGCGTACAGGTAGGCGCCCACGGCGTAAAACGCGATGTAACCCAGATCCAGCAGGCCGGCAAAACCGACGACGATATTCAGTCCCAGCGCCAGCATGATGTAGAGCAGTGCGAAATCCAGAATCCGCACCCAGGCGTTGCCGCCCACCTGTCCGACAATGAATGGCGCAATCAATAATGTGAGAGCGAGCAGGGCATAGCCGGCCCAGACTTTGGCGGGCAAAGAATGCGATTTGACGGACAGTATTTTTTTCATGTCAGGCCCGTTCCGCCACGCGTTCGCCCATCAAACCGGACGGGCGGAACACCAGCACCAGGATCAGCACCAGAAACGCAAACACATCCTGATACTGGCTGCCGAGAAAGCCACCGGTGAGATCGCCGATATAACCGGCGCCAAAGCTTTCGATCAGCCCCAGCAGCAATCCGCCAATCATCGCGCCGGCCAGATTGCCGATGCCACCCAGCACTGCCGCCGCAAATGCCTTCAATCCCAGCATGAAACCCATGGTGGCGTGGGCCTGTCCGTAATTGGCGGCCACCATCACGCCGGCAATGCAGCCCAGCGACGAACCCAGCACAAAGGTGAGCGAGATGATGCCGTCCACGTTCACGCCCATCAGGCGCGCCGCGTTCGGATTCTGCGACACGGCGCGCATGGCGCGGCCTTTCCGCGTGCGGCCGATCAACAGCCACAGCCCCGCCATGATCGCCACCGCCAGTATCACGATCACCACCTGCAACGGGGTGATGGCGGCGCCCAGGATTTTCCAGGGTGTGGTGTCCAGAATGGGTGGGAACGGCGCGTAGTTGCGGCCCCAGATAATCATGGCCAGGTTTTGCAGAATGATCGAAAGCCCGATTGCGGTAATCAGCGGTGACAGACGCGGCGCATTGCGCAGCGGGCGATACGCCACCCGTTCCAGCGTGAAACCCAGCAGTGCGCACAGGGGTAGTGCGGTGGTGATGGCCAGCGCCACCAGCGCGGCGGCGGGCAGGCCGGTGTTCATTTCCACCAGTATGCGCAGCAGGGTGATGGTGACCATCGCGCCGATCATCACCACTTCGCCGTGGGCGAAATTGATCAACCCCAGAATGCCGTACACCATGGTGTAGCCCAGCGCGATCAACGCATAGATGCTGCCCAGAATGATGCCGTTGAAAAGCTGCTGAACAAAAATATCCACGTAGCCTGTTACCTGAATCGCGTTGCCTGAAACCGCTGGGTGAAACCGGATGTCATGACAGAAGCAGGGCCGGTGTTGGCCGGCCCTCCTGTGAACGCATCACTGAATGGTCGTGAGGGTTTTCCACTTGCCACTTTCAATTCGATAGAGCGTGATCGCGCCGCCTACCAGATCGCCCTTGTCGTCGAAGCGGATCTGCGAGGTCACGCCGTCGTGCTGGGTGGCGGCAATGGCGGGCAGGAACGTGGCGGGCTCGATCGAATCGGCTTTTTTCATGGCGGCGGCCAGCACCATCACGGCGTCGTAGCAGTAGGGTGCGTACAACTGGATCTGGCCGTACTTGCTTTCGAATATCTGGCGGAACTCGGTACCGTGGGGCATCGAATCCAGCGGCACGCCCGGCAGCGACGCCGTCACGCCTTCCGCCGCTTCACCGGCCAGCGCCATGAATTCCGCGGTATTGATGCCGTCGCCGCCCAGCAGTGGCAGCGTGAGGCCGAGGGTGCGCATCTGCTTCACCATCGGTGCGGCCTGTGCGTCCATGCCACCGTAGAACAGCAGGTCGGCGTTCAGGCCCTTGATCTTGGTGAGGATGGCGGTGAAATCAGTGGACTTGTCGGTGGTGAATTCGTGGCCGACGATGGTGGCGCCGCCGGCAACGGCCGCTTTTTCAAACTCGTCTGCCAGACCCTGGCCATAGGCCGTGCGGTCGTCGATGATGGCGATGGTTTTCGCTTTCATCTCACCGACGGCAAACTTGCCCAGCACGCTGCCCTGCTGCGCATCATTCGCCATCACGCGGAACGCGTTCTTGAAACCCTGCTGGGTGTATCTGACGTTGGTGGCGGAGGGGGAAATCTGCGGGATCTTGGCGTCGGCGTAAATGCGCGAGGCCGGAATCGTGGTGCCGGAATTGAGGTGGCCAATAATCGCATGCACTTTTTCGTCGACGAATTTCTGCGCTACGGTGGTGGCAATGCGCGGATCGGCCTGATCGTCTTCCGACAGCAGTTCGAATTTCACCGGCTTGCCGCCAATCACCGGTGGGTTGGCATTCAGTTCGTCGATCGCCAGCCGCACGCCGTTTTCGTTGTCCTTGCCCAGATGCGCCTGCGGGCCGGTCATGGGCGCTGCGTGGCCCACTTTCACGATCAGTTCGGCGCTGGCAGCGGTTTTGGAGCCTTCGTCGCTGCAGGCCGCCAGGCCCAGTACCGCCATCAGACCGAACACATGTCGCACGTATTTCATAATGACGAAATCCTTCGAGTTTAGGGTTGGGCCGCCGCTACCGGCGCTGTTGTTTTTCCGGTTGGTTCGATGGGGAATCTGCAACCGGCTCTGGATCGCAAAGCAAGCAGGAAATGCGCCATTCTATAAAGCTGTGGGGGGCAGGTCGAGAGGTACTGGCGGGAAACGGTGCAACGGGAAACGACATCACGGGAAGCGGCAGCGCCCGCTCAGGAATCCCTGGGCAGGCGCCGGGCCGCGTCAGATCAGAAAATCCGGCCAGATGCCGATGGCCAGGGTCATGAAGGACAGGGCTGCGATCAGGATGCCGTTGAGGGTGGGCACGTTCACGCCGGCAGTCAGGGTTTGGCTACTGCGCTGGAACAGCACCGACACCACCCGCAGGTAGTAGTAAATGCCGATGGCGCTGCCTGCCACCACCAGCAACAGCAGCACCCATTGTCCGCTGGCCACACCGCTGGCGAACAGGGCGAACTTGCCGACGAAACCGGCGGTCAGCGGAATGCCGGCCATCGAGATCAGGCTCAGCGCCAGCGCCAGGGCCAGCAGCGGATTGCGCTGGTACAGGCCGCGCAAGGCCTCGAAGCGGTCACCCTGGGTGTCGTCCTTGATGCCGGTGAGCGAACTCAGTACCGCAAAGGCGCTCAGCGTGGCAATCACGTACGTGGCCAGGTAGACCCATACCGAGCGGGAGCCATGCTGGGCCACGATGGTCAGCGCAATCATCAGGTAACCGAAATGGGCGATGGAGGAATAGGCCAGCAGGCGCTTGAGCGAGGTCTGGCTGATGGCCAGCAGGTTGCCCAGCAGGATCGAAGCGCCACCCACCAGGGCCAGCAGCATCGCCAGGGCATTGTCCTGCCACAGGGGCACCTGGATGAACAGGCGCACCAGCACTGCCACCACGGCCACCTTGCTGGCGGTGGCCAGAAAGGCGGTCACCGGCATGGGCGCGCCCTGGTACACGTCCGGGGTCCAGGTGTGGAACGGCACCCACGACAGCTTGAAGCCCAGCCCGATCAGGATCATGGCGCAGCCCAGCAGACCCGGCGATGAATCCACCGGCAGGCTGGCCCACTGTGCCAGCAGCAGGCTGCCGGTTTCCGCATAGATCAGGGCAATGCCGAACAACAGGAACGCCGACGCGGTGGCCGACAGCACCAGATACTTGATACCGGCTTCCAGCGAGCGTTTGTTTTTCAGCGCGAACGCCGCCAGTCCGTACAGCGGTACCGACATCAGTTCCAGCCCGATGAACAGGGCTGCCATGTGGCTGCTGGCCGCCAGCACCATGCCACCGCACGCCGACACCAGCAGCAACAGGTACCATTCCTCGCGAAAACTGGCGGCGCTGCGCACATACGCATGCGACACACCGATGCACACCAGGGTGCTGAGCAGGATCATGCTCCAGTAAAAATGGGTGGAACCATCCACATAAACCAGCATGGTGACCTGTGCCGGCAGGTTCTTGCCCACCAGCGACATCGACGCCATGGCGGCCACCACGGCGGTCAGGCCCAGCAGCAGGGTCAGCAGATGGGAGCGCACGAACGAGATGAGCAGCATCAGCAGCACAGCGCTGCTGCTCATCACCAGGACAGGGGCGAAGGGGGTGAGACTGGCAAGGGTGAGCGTTGTCATAGTGAACCCTTATCCACCGAAGTCGGCGGCGGTGGACGTGGTTGTGGAAACGGCTTGCTGGATCTGGGTAATGGCACCGGCAGACGCATCCAGCAGAGGCTGCGGGTAAAGTCCGATCAGCAGCAGCCCGGCCATCATCACCAGCAGAACCAGCTGCTCGCGCGCCACGGGCGCCACCAGTTTGGTGTCTGCGGTGGCAGGCCCATACAGGGTGCGATGCACCAGCGCCAGCGCGAACACGGCGGCCAGCACCATGCCCAGCGTGGAAATCGCCGTCAGCACCGGTGCCACCTTGTACGCGCCCATCAATACCAGGAATTCGCCGACGAAATTGCCCAGCCCCGGCAGGCCCAGGGTGGCCGCCGCGAAGAACAGCACGATCGGCGGCAGCGTGGGCAGGCGGGTCCAGAGGCCACCCATCTCGCGGGTGTCGAAGGTGCCCAGGCGCTCATACAGCTGGCCGCACAGCACGAACAGGCCGGCGGTGGACAGCGCACCCGCCACCATCATCACCACCACACCCTGCAGCGCCACCGCGTTGAAGGCGTAGATGCCGATCAGGATGAAGCCCATGTGGGAAATCGAGGTGTAGGCCACCAGCCGCTTCAGATGGGTCTGGCCAAAAGCGAGCACGCCGCCGTAGATCACGCTGGCCACGCCGATGATCATGGCGGTTTCGGCGAACTGCTGCGAGGCTTCCGGGAACAGCGGCAGGCAGAAGCGCAGGATGCCGTAGGCGGACGTTTTCAGCAGCAGGCCGGTGATATCCACACTGGCGCCGGTGGGGGCATGCTGGTGCGCATCCGCCAGCCAGCCGTGGAAAGGCACCGCCGGCAGCTTCACCGCAAACGCGATGAAGAAGCCCAGCATCAGGACGAAGCCGACCACCGGATTGAGCTGGGTCTGCAGCAGCATTTCATAATCGAAGGTCACCACCCGGGTGGCGGCGAAATTGGCGAACGCCAGCCCGACGATGGCCAGCAGCATCAGCAGTCCGCTGGCCTGGCCGTAAATGAAAAACTTGGTGGCGGCGTGAAAGCGGCCGCGTCCGCCCTGCGCTTCGTGGCCCCACAGGGTGATCAGGAAATACATCGGCAGCAGCATGATTTCCCAGCAGACGAAAAACAGGAACAGATCCACTGCCAGGAACACACCGAGCACGCCGGCCAGCATCAGCGACAGGTGCAGGTGGAACAGGCCGACGCCGCTTTGCACTTCCTTCCACGACGCCAGTACCGCAATCACACCCAGCAGCGCTGCCAGCAGCACCATCAGGGCCGACAGGCCATCCAGTGCCAGGTGAAAACTGATGCCCCAGCCGGGAATCCAGGGCGCCTGGAATTCGCTCCACCAGCCGGTTTGCGGTGCGGTGGGCCAGAGACTGCAGACGGCGACAGCCACGGCGACCATTCCCGCCAGTGCCACCCAGCGGGGCGCCTGCGCATGAATACGCCCGCTCAGCCAGGACAGCACGCCTGCCAGCAGAGGGATGAAAATGAGCCAGGGTAAAAGGGTATTGGGCATGATGTCGTTATCGCGTTAAAGGGCAATCAAAATCAGCAAGGTCAGCAGTGCGCCGATGGCAACCGAAGCGGCGTACGAGCGCACCTGTCCATTTTCCGCCGCCGCGGCGACCAGATTCACGGCCTTGGCAAAGCCGGCGATCAGATACGTCAGGCGGTCCAGCAGGTCGGACGCCAGAATATTCGACAGCCACAGGAACGGCTTGGTAAATACCACATCGTACAGGCGGTCGAAGCCCCAGGCCTGGTACCACAGGCTGCTGAGGGCGCGGCCCGCAGGATTGGCGGCAACCACTTTCACCATGCGGCGTTCGCCGGCAAACAGCAGTGCGGCCAGTACCACGCCAGCCACGGCAATCGCGCCGGACCAGAGTTCGATCCAGTGCTTCATCTCGCCACCGTCATGGCCCGCGCCGAACGGCAGCACATCCTGCAGCGGTGGATGAATCAGCGCACCCACACCGGTGGACAGCACCAGCAACACCACCAGCGGCAGGCCGTAGGCAATGCCGTGGCCGCCGTGCGCCTGGATCTGGGCCGGGCCGTGGAAGGCCACGAAAATCAGGCGCAGGGTATACAGCGACGTCATGAACGCACCGATCCAGCCGCACAGCAGCAGCCATTCATGGTGACTGGCATAGGTTTCCCACAGGATCTCGTCCTTGCTGTAGAAACCGACGGTGACGAAGGGCAGGGCAACCAGTGCGGCGCCGCCCACCAGGAAGCACACGTACACCAGTGGAATCTGCTTGTACAAACCGCCCATCCTGAAAATGTTCTGCTCGTGGTGGCAGGCCAGGATCACCGCGCCGGACGACAGGAACAGCAGCGCCTTGAAGAAGGCGTGGGTCATCAGATGGAAGATCGCCGGTTGCCAGGCGCCCACACCCAATGCCAGGAACATGTAGCCGATCTGGCTCATGGTGGAGTAGGCCAGAATGCGCTTGATGTCGGTTTGCACCAAGGCCGAGAAGCCGGCGATCAGCAGGGTGAAGGCGCCGAT
>JBMOPR010000702.1:0-7454 GCA_049323075.1 Pseudomonadota bacterium | reverse complement strand
GGCCCCGGCCGTCTGACCGAGCACGGCGAAGTGCGTCCCCTGGATGTGAAAGCCGGTGACAAGGTGATCTTCGGCCAGTACGCAGGCAGCACCGTCAAGATCGACGGCAAGGAACTGCTGATCATGGCTGAAAGCGAAATCTTCGGTGTGCTGGAAAGCTAAGCGCTTCCGCAATCTGCACCCGATCCATTACTGAAACAGAATTCAAAGGAATAGCGAACATGGCAGCAAAAGAAGTCAAATTCGGCGACGCCGCCCGCGTCAAGATGGTCAAGGGCATCAACATCCTGGCTGACGCAGTGAAAGTAACCCTGGGCCCCAAAGGCCGTAACGTCATCCTGGAAAAATCTTTCGGCGCACCCACCATCACCAAGGATGGCGTGTCGGTTGCGAAAGAAATCGAACTGAAAGACAAGTTCGAAAACATGGGCGCGCAGATGGTGAAGGAAGTGGCTTCCCAGGCCAACGACGCGGCCGGTGACGGTACCACCACTGCCACCGTTCTGGCACAGGCAATCGTGACCGAAGGTCTGCGCGCTGTAGCCGCCGGCATGAACCCGATGGACCTGAAGCGCGGCATCGACAAGGCTGCTGCTGCTGTGGTTGATCAACTGCAGTCCCTGTCCACTCCCTGCGCTGATTCCAAGTCCATCGCCCAGGTAGGCACCATCTCTGCCAACTCCGACACGTCCGTGGGCAGCATCATTGCTGAAGCCATGGAAAAAGTGGGCAAAGAAGGCGTGATCACCGTTGAAGAAGGCAGCGGCCTGGAAAACGAACTGGAAGTGGTTGAAGGTATGCAGTTCGACCGCGGCTACCTGTCCCCTTACTTCATCAACAACCAGGAAAAAATGTGCGTTGACCTGGACAACCCGTTCATCCTGCTGGTTGACAAGAAAATCTCCAACATCCGCGACATGCTGCCGATCCTGGAAGCCGTTGCCAAATCCGGCAAGGCCCTGCTGATCATCGCAGAAGACGTGGAAGGCGAAGCGCTGGCCACTCTGGTGGTGAACAACATGCGCGGCATCGTGAAAGTGGCGGCTGTTAAAGCCCCTGGCTTCGGCGACCGCCGCAAGGCCATGCTGCAGGACATCGCGATCCTGACCGGCGGCACCGTGATCTCCGAAGAAGTGGGCCTGTCCCTGGACGGCGCTACCCTGAACGATCTGGGCACTGCCAAGAAAGTCAGCATCACCAAGGAAAACTCCACTATCGTTGACGGCGCTGGCCACGAGTCTGAAATCCAGGCCCGCGTGAAGCAGATCCGTCAGCAGATCGAAGAAGCCACGTCCGACTACGACAAAGAAAAACTGCAAGAGCGCGTGGCCAAACTGGCTGGCGGTGTTGCCGTGATCAAGGTTGGCGCCGGTTCTGAAGTGGAAATGAAAGAGAAGAAAGCCCGCGTTGAAGACGCTCTGCACGCTACCCGCGCCGCTGTTGAAGAAGGCGTAGTTGCAGGCGGTGGCGTGGCTCTGCTGCGTGCCCTGGCCACCGTTGGCAGCCTGAAAGGCGACAACGATGACCAGACCGCTGGTATCCAGCTGGCACTGCGCGCCATGGAATCCCCGATCCGCCAGATCGCGACCAACGCCGGTGCGGAAGCATCCGTGGTGGTAGACAAGGTCAAGGCAGGCAAGGGCAATTACGGCTACAACGCAGCCACCGGTGAATACGGCGACATGATTGAAATGGGTATCCTGGACCCGGCCAAAGTAACCCGTTCTGCGCTGCAGGCGGCTGCTTCCATTGCCGGTCTGATGATCACCACCGAAGCCATGGTAGCTGAAATCCCCGAAGACAAGCCCGCCGGCCCTGACATGAGCGGCATGGGTGGAATGGGTGGCATGGGCGGCATGATGTAATCCGCTGCTCACGCAACGTTCCGGAAAGGCCCCTTGATTGGGGCCTTTTTCGTTTTGGGTGACACATAACCCCTGACACCCCCTGAACAGGGGGCCCCGTTCGCGGGCTGCTGTTGCGCGCCGGCATTTTCCACACTCCTGATTCAGCACATACCGTGCTGCACACGATCAGGAGATTCCCATGAAAACCCGCAATCCCTTTTTTATCAATGCCGCCCGCATGCTGACCCTGGCGGCGGTGGCGTCGGCGTCGGCCAGTGCATTCAGCAGCGTGTCCGTGCAGCAGACGGGTCTGAGCCGGCCGGCGACTCTGTCTGATATCAACAGGCTGCAAACCCTGGGCCTGAATAATCAGTACCTGTCGAATTTCGAGATGAGCGAGACGGTGTTCAATGGCACCGTCGGTGAACTGCATGACGTTTTCAACCAACCGCAGTACGTGGAAGTGCGCGTCAATGACAACGGTTCGGCCCTGACCGGCGATGTGCTGCCGCAGGTCGTGTCGGAACTGGGCTATGAGGATTTTTCCCTGGCGGACATGACGCTGGAATCCGGCACCCTGCCATCGGGAATCACCACACTGCTGGCCTGCCACAATTCCAGCTCGGTGTGGGAGCTGAACATGAACGACATCGACGTGGAATTGCCGCTGGACCGCGACAGTGTGCAGGCGATTTTTCGCGATGATGGCCGCCTCAACACCGATCTGCAGATCGACCGGCTGAGCCTGGAATTCGAAATGCAGTTCTATTACCCGAAAATCGCCAGCTGGTACTGCGATCTGTTCGGCACCACTTACGACATCAAGGTGAACGTGAATGTGGAGGGTGCCAGCGGCGAGTTCGATGTGCAGACCGATGCCGTCAACCAGCATACCTACGTCACCGACATCAGGAAATTCGCACTGGATGTGGATTCGGTGTCGTTTGATTCCTCGTTTCTGACCAGTCTCACCAATATTGGTATTGGCATATCGAATCTGTTCGGCAGTGGTTGCGCCACCCTGACCCAGTGCGTCAACAATGCACTGGATGATCAGCTGTCCGGCAATACAGTGATCCAGAACAAACTGAAGGATGCGATCAACGACGCGCTGGATCGGTCGCTGGCGATCGAAGGCGGTTTCAATATCGGCACAGCGGCGGTGGATTACAGTGTGGGGCTGGAGGATCTGGTGAGCAGCAATACGCTGGATCGTCTGACCAGTGTGTGGGATGTGGCGTTCGACAGTGACCAGGCGGATGATCCCTGTGCCGACGCGCTGCACATGACCACGTTTTTACCCGGCAGCAGCATCACCACTGGCAATGATCTGGAAATCGTGCTGCCGTTCAAGAAGATCACGGATCTGCTCTATGTGATCGGCAAGAAGGGCGCGCTTTGCGCCAGCGCCGGCGTGCCGGGAACCAGCTATGGTCTGGCCAATCTGTCGGTGAGCCCGGCAGGTCACTTCGACATTCGTTCAGTGGATGACAATGTGCTGGAACTGGTGGTGCCGATGCAATCGGCTGTCAATGTACTGAGTGCCAGTGGCGAGCTTGAGGCTGATCTGGTGCTCACCGCCGAGCTGAATCCGGCTTGTGGCGCAGGCTTGAGCCTGGCGGTCACCGACGTGGGATTCGAGAACGTTGCGGGCAGTCTGGAATGGAGCGTTCTGGGTCACGAAGTTGAAGTGGACGCGACAGACTTTGTCACCGGTATTGCCAACGATCTGGCGCTGGATATCGAAGCGGCACTGGATGACGAAATCGACGTGCTGCCGGAAAGCTTTGGCCTGCAGGATGTCGCCCGCTATGTCGCCACTGGCGATATTGCATCGAACAATTCGGCCATTGCGGTAGGCGTGAATGTGGTGAACTACGATCCCAACTGCAATTGAGCCGGTGGCGTTGACAAAGATATGCAAAGAAGTCCGGCCCTTTTGCGCCGGACTTCTTGATTTTCAGGCCGGGTTTCCTGCTGGCGTTCAGCCCCGCACCAATCCCATCCGCGACGCTTCCAGCGTTGCCTCAGCCCGGCACGACACATTCAGTTTGCGATAAATGTTTTTCGCATAGCCTGCTGCCGTGTGATCGGAAATCTTCAGCAGCTGTGCCAGCTCCTTGATGCTGTAGCCCTTCGCCAGCAGCGTCAGGGTTTCCTGTTCGCGCGGTGACAGCAGCGGATTTTTCTGCAGTGGCACGGGATTGAAGTAGGCCAGCATGCGGCGCGCAATGCCCGGTGACAGTGGCGGCTCGCCGGTGTGGATGCCGCGCAGTTTCGCCGCCAGTTCCTCGCGCGGTTGTTCCTTCAGCAGATAGCCCTGGGCGCCGGCGCGTAACGCATCGAACAGGTGCTGGTCGTCGTCGAAAATCGTGGTCATCACCACCAGAATATCGCGCTGGAGTGATTTGACGGTGGGAATCAGATCGACGCCGCTGCCGTCCGGAAGATGAATATCCAGCAGCGCCAGCTGGAAGGTTTGTGTTTGCAGTCGCTGACGCGCGTCGGCGATGCAGGCGGCGTGATGTACCTGCGCGTCGGGGAAGGCGTCACAGGCGATGCCTTGCAGCCAGTGTGCCGTGGCCGCGTGATCTTCAAGCAGCAAGATGTTCAGCATGAGGATGTCTCCGGGTGACGGTGGCAGGCGTTATGGCAAATTCATGCAGCGGAATCCGCGCGCTGAATGCGCAGACCTGCACACCGTTTTCGCGACGCAGTTGCCAGCGCGCCTGGCCGTTCAGTTCCTGCGCCCGCTGTCGCAGATTGTGCAGTCCCTTGCCGGGTCGCCACAGGTGCAGTGGCTGATGGGCGCCGTTGTCGCACACTTCCAGCAACAGATGATGGCGGTCGACCCGTATGTCCACGCGGATCTGCTGCGGCCGCGCATGACGCAGCGCGTTGCTCACCGCTTCCCGCAACATGCGTTGCAGTTGCAGCGCCTGGGCCGGATTCACGGCGATATCGTTGCTGTCATCCGCCTGCAGCCATGTCGCATCAACGTTCGCTGCGCGACAGCGGCGCAGGCAATCCTCCTGCCACACCCGGCCCAGTTCCCGCAGAGTGCGTGTTTGTCCGGGCTGCAGGCTGTAAATGATCGCGCGCAGGTTGCCCAGGGTTTCCCGTACCAGATGCCGGCGCGGTTCGTCCTCGGCCTGGTGCAGCAGGGTGAGCAGGTCGGCAGCCACATCGTCGTGGAGGTCACGCATGATGCGTTCGCGTTCCTTTTGCAACGACTGGTGCAATAACTGGTCCGGTTGGCTGGCGTCGGCGGACTTCACCAGCTCCAGCGCCAGCGCCGCGTCCTGCGGCGAAAACAGGGCGAAACCCCGGGATTTGCCGGTCAGAATGACCCACTGATTGCCGGCGACCGGCACCGCCAGCACCAGCCCCTGCTGGGTTTCCAGCGCGGCGGGCGGCTGGGCACACCATTGCAGGTGCAGCGGATTGAACCGGGTCAGCACGACCCGCAGTCCTGGATGCGACACCGTTGCAGCGGGACGGAACAGCGCCAGCACCCGGTGCCAGCACCATTGCCGCAGCGGCAGGTACAGCCAGCTGAGCGCGAAAGCCAGCAGGCCCAGTTCCAGGCCGGCCTGGTGAAAGGTCAGCAGCGCCGACACATCTGCCAGCACCAGTACCAGCAGCGCGCCGCTGACGATCCAGCTGCGCAGCCACCAGCGGTGGATGCCGAACAGCTCGCTGCGCTGGGCCCCGAGGACAAAGCCCAGAAACACCAGCAGCACGATGATGTTGGCCTGCAGCAACGTCAACCAGCTGGTCTGTGTCAGCAGAAGGGGCACCACATACAGGATGAAGGCGAGCCCCAGGCCGCCGGTCAGGGTGGACACCAGCCACCGCAACTGGCTGCGCAGCTGCGGTTTGCCCCGTGTCAGCTGGTATTGCCTTGCCGCCAGCGCAATGAATGCAGGCAGCAGCAACAGCGTGGGGAAATAGAAAATATTGCCCGGCCATTCCATCCCCTGCAGGATTTCGTTGCCCAGACACAGCAGATTGCCCAGCCCGCCTGCCCACAGCAGCCAGGACAGTGGCCGCGACCCTGATTGCGACCTTGGCTGCGACACCGGCTGGAACATCAGCAACCCGATGGTGCTGCTGGCGAACAGCATGCCGCCGAAATGATTCAGCGCCAGCAGAAGGCGGAATCCGGTTTCCGCCAGTGCCAGTTCGCGGGTGGCGTAGAGCGACATGGTCCATTCCATCAGCGCGAAGCCAAAACCCGCCAGCGCCAGAATCCGTGTGGCCGGCTGACCCCGGTGAAAGGCCCAGAATGCGGTTCCCACCAACAGCGCCAGACCGCCAAACGCCTGGTAGATCCAGAATTCCACGGGCATCTGCAGCAGGGACTTTGGTTGTCGCTCGAAACTGTGACGCGAGCCATCGGTGGCCAGCAGCGTCACCACCTGCGTCTGTTGGAGCAGGTTGTGCAGTTGCTGCTGGCGGGCGAGAAAGCCGTTCAGATCGGCGTAGGAGGCGAAATAATCAGGATCGGGCATCAGGAATTCAGGGGGCAGGGGAAGGATCTGCCCGGCCAGCTGAATCGACTGGATGGGAAGCGGTGTGTCCGCCGGCGTGGATTGCAACTGAATCTGCCCCTGATGCAGCCGCAGCGGCAGATCGAAAAAGGGCTGCTGGCGTTGCCATTCCACGGCCGCCAGGCACTGGATCAGCACCAGTACCATGGCGCCCAGCATCAGGTGCATGGGGGCTGCTCGCGGCAGCCAGAGGCGGGGTAGGTTCATGGATCGGTCCCTGATTCCGGTGGAGGTCTTCCTTTCAGTCAAGAGCAACAGCCACTACACCCGCAGGGTAAGGCATGAACAGGCCCGGGCGCAGTCAAGTTTGACGGTTTCCGGCGGGGACTTATTGCCGGCGCGCCTGCCGGGTCCCATAACAGTCTGCTAAGCGCGTTAGTGCCCGGCCTGCGCCCTTGGCAATCCCGCCGCCGGTTGGCTATAGTGGCGGGCTGTATGTACCGCACCCGGCCGATCGCGGAGACCCCCCATGAGCGCCAAATCCAAACTCATCATCTTCGACACCACCCTGCGCGACGGCGAGCAAAGCCCCGGCGCCTCCATGACCCAGGAGGAAAAACTGCGCATTGCCCGCGCCCTGGAGCGCATGCGGGTGGACGTGATCGAAGCGGGTTTCGCCATCGCCAGCCCCGGTGATTTCGAATCGGTGAAGGCCATTGCCGAAGCCATCAAGGACAGCCGGGTGTGCTCACTGGCCCGCGCCGTGGATGCCGATATCGACCGCGCCGCGCAGGCCCTGAAAAATGCCAACGCCGGCCGTATCCACACCTTTATCGCCACCTCGCCGATCCACATGGAATTCAAGCTGCGCCTGCAGCCCGATCAGGTGGTTGAGCAGGCGGTGAAAGCCGTGAAGCGCGCCCGCAATCATATCGACGACGTGGAATTTTCCTGCGAGGACGCGGGCCGTTCCGAGCTGGATTTTCTCTGCCGCATCATCGAGGCCGCGATCAGCGCCGGCGCCCGCACCATCAATATTCCCGACACCGTGGGCTACGCGATGCCGCAGCAATACGGCGAAACCATCCGCCAGTTGCTGAACCGTATTCCCAAC
>JBMOPR010000701.1:0-7471 GCA_049323075.1 Pseudomonadota bacterium | reverse complement strand
GTCCAGATCGGTATCGAAGCCCATGACCACTTCACCTTCAGCGCCTTCCAGTCGCGGAGCCGAAACGCGCCGCCAGATGGGTTTACGATCCGCCGGTTTCAGCACTTCCCAGACATTGGGAACCGAGCCGTTGTGGAAGTAGGGTGCCGACGCCCACACGCCATACAGCGGTTGTGCCAGATAGCCCATCTCACGGTCGCCGCGCAGGCGTTTCTGGCCTTGCGGGCCGCAGTCGTTTTCGGTGCCCTTGGTTTCCGGGTAGCCGAAGAAGTTTTTGGAACCGGTCACCTGCATGCCTTCGGTGTTGGTGGCGACACGGCGTTTGTCGGTGCCGATGATGCGGGTAGGTACGATGTAGCCGGCCATGCCTTCCAGTTCCGGCGTAGCCAGGAATTCCGGATCATTTACGTAGCGCGGTGCATAGGCGCCGTGGCAGGCCGCACAGGAGCCGTTGCCTTCCGGCCTGTCGATCGGGTTGTTGCGCTCCGGTGCCCACAGATCCAGTTCATGGAACAGGACGGATCCGGCTTCCGCGAGTGCGGTGTCGACCGGGTAGGGGTAGCGCGGGGCTTTCAGGGTTTCCACCCAGGTGTTCATGTCCGGACCGTGCTGGCGCATCCAGGCCATGCCCTCTTTGCCCAGGCCGCCGGAGGTGCCGCCAAACAGGCCGAAGAAGGGCGTGTAGAACACGGCATCCACCCGCGGGGCGTCCATCGGGAACAGGCCGTCCACGAATTTCAGCGGGCGGTGGCCCATGTTCCAGAAGGGCGGTGAATCCATGCTGCCGGTGGAACCGGAGCCGAGGATTTTCAGAAAGCCGCTGATGCTGGGCAGACCGTTCTGTGGAAACAGGAAGGCGATATTCACGGCGCTGGCGTTGTTGGTGCCGCGGGTCTGCGTCAGGTTCAGTGGTGTAACGCCCGAGGCCAGATAACCCAGCGGCAGCATGTCACGCAGGAACAGGTTCAGGTCGGTGGCGCTGCTGCCGCCGAATATGAAGCCCAGGTCTTCGCCTTGTTGCTTGTTGCCCACTTCGCCGCTGTGGCAGCCATGACAGGTAACGCCGATCCGGCCGCTCCAGCTGCCATCTGCCTTGCGCACCTGGGTGAACATTTCCGGCAACTGGCCGCTGCCGCCGTTGGTCTGGTTGGGATCTTCGCCCGGCAGGGGATAGGGATTGCGTTCAGTGTGCATGCCGGAGCCGTAGCGATTGGACACCAGTTTGTCGAAATCCGCCGGGCGCTGGCTGTAGCCGCCCCAGATGGTCCAGAGTTTGTTGTATTGCGAAGCACTGAACGTGGAGATGCCCGCGGCAGCAGACAGGGCGTTGTAGCGGGTGCCGGCAAACAGTGCCGCCACGCGTTCACTACCCGTGTCCATCAGGGTTTCGCCACGGTAGAAAACGTCCCGCAGCTCGCCGCAGGTCTCCGGGTGGCCCGCTTCTTTCACCAGCGCCGGATCGACATGACATTCTTTCCAGTACGCGTTGAAGTGAACCGCTTTGCCGTCACTGATACCGGGCTGCACCAGTGTGCGCGGATCGACAGGCAGAGGCGTTGCATCGGGTTTGCCATAGCAGTAATCCCATTGCGCGCTGCCGCCCCGGGTGCTGCCGAGCAGTGCGTTGGGATCATCATCATGGACGTAGGCGCTGGCGGATTGGGTCAGCACGCTGAGTGAAGCCGACAGGCAATAAAACGCTGTGGTTACCACTCTGCCGAGTGGAACCTTTTTTGGCTGGAAATGCATTGTCAAACCCTCGTGGCGGACCGATACATCCCGCCTGCTTTTATTGTTTGAGTAGTCTTGGTTTTGTTATCAGATCGATCTGACCGCGATTCTGAGGCTAGCACCGGGTTTGAACCGGTTCAAGACAAAATAGTAAAAATGTCTCATAACCTGTCGTGCTTGGTCAGTGTCTCGTCTGGAAGCGATTGCCCTGATACGTTCCGGACGCGGCGGGATTTGCTTTTTATTCAGGGATTTAAATAAAAAAACCGCCTGTTTTGGGCAGGCGGCGCAGCAGTGGGCTGAGTGTTGTATCAGGCAGACAATTTTTCCGCCGGCATGTTGTTCGCTTCTTCAAAACCATAATTTTCCGGGCGCACCGACTTCACCGTGATCCAGACGCCTTTTTCCGGTTCGGTCTGGCCGCCGATCATGCGCGAGCGTGGCAGTGCAGTGGTGTTCTGGAATTCCGAGGTGAACTCCACCCGTCGTGCCAGTTCCGCAAAAATGATGCGCAGCTGCTGGCGGGCCTGGTTCATGCCCACACAGGCGCGACGGCCACCACCGAACGGCATGAATTCCGACGGCGCGAATTTTCCACCACCCTGCAGCCAGCGTTCCGGTTTGAATTCATTGGCATCGGGGCCGAAGATGGCCGGGTCGCGCTGGGTGAGATAAATGTTCGGCAGCACTGCCGTGCCTGCTGGCAACAGCCAGTCGCCAATCTGCGTGTCGTAGCGCAGCCAGCGGATGAAACCGACGGCAGACGGTGTGACGCGCTGGGATTCGTTCAGGCAGGCGGTGAGGTAGGGCAGTTCCGATACCTTGATCGCATCGAAATGGCCTTCCTTGCGGATGCTGTCGATCACTTCGTCGCGGATTTTCTTGTTCACCTCGGGCTTCTGCTGCAGCCAGATCATGAACCAGGCTGCGGTGGCGGCGCTGGTTTCATGGCCGCCGATCATCAGGCCGATGCTTTCGGAAATAATCCGCTCTTCGTCCAGCAGCTGGCCGTTTTCATCGGTGGCGCGGCACAGGATTGACAGCGTATGGGTTTCTTCCGGGTCCATGCGCGCGCGAATGGCGCGGATGTCTTCGCGCACCATGTCGGCCAGCTGCACTTTCAGATCGACCGCGCGTTTCCAGGGCAGCAGACCTTTCTTGCCGTCGCCGGGTTTGCGCTGGGCGGTGCGCTTCAGGTATTTCTTGTTCATCCACTGACGGAAACGTTTGGCACCGACGGCGGAGGCGAGGGTGAACATGGTGTCGCTGGTGGCTTCCAGCATCCAGTACAGCATCAGGTGCTTGTAGCGTTCCTTGCGTTCGCCATGACGCAGGTTGAACAGCGTGTAGCAGATCACGTCGAGCGTGATGTCACCCACCATGCGCGGCATGTTGAGTTTGTCGCCGGGTTTCCAGGAATTGATGTGTTCGGTCACGATGTCGTGCATCACACCGGCGCGGGCTTTCAGGCGCGTGGTGTTGAACGACGGAATCACCAGTTTGCGTGAATCCTGGTGCGCCTTTTCATTCAGGAACACCGTGTTCTTTTCGCCCAGATCCATCGGCAACTGCACCAGGGATGCATCCACCTGCTCTTCCTTCAGGTTGAGGATGTCCTTGATCATCTTCTGGTCCGTGGTCCATACCATGGGGCCCTGGCCCGGCAGCGTCAGGGTGAAGGTGCCACCCAGTTCGCGCTGGTTTTTTTCCATGTAATCCCAAATCCCGATGCCCAGTCCCAGGGCCTGGCGGAATTTGTTGTCTTTCGGTGATGGGGGAAGTTGCGGCTTGGCCGACATGACAAGTCTCCTGCAAAATAAATCAATGAAAACGCTTACATGATGTCCTTGTATTCGCCGCGGCCGATTTCCTCGTATTTTTTCTTGTTGTCCCAGAACCGTTGCGGCACATATTCATTGGGCACTTTGACAAAACTTTCACGGGTTGGATTGCCATTGGTGTAGGACTGCTCGCCGCAACCCAGGCCGTCTTCGTCAAAAATGAAAAACAGCGACATGCGGATGGTGAGCATGTACACGGCTTCCGGATCGTCCACGTCGATGCCGAACGCGATCGGCAGCATGGAGCCGGGATACATCTGGTGCACGTTGCCTTCGATGCAGATGGTGTCTTCCGCCACCAGGAATTTTTCGGTTTCCAGGTGAATCACGAACAGGTTGAACGCCACCAGGTTGCCGTAGAACACTTCCAGTTCTTCGTAGGACTGCGGCTGGATGCCGTCCATCAGTCCGTCGTCGCCATTGCCCCAGCGGCGGTAATCCTGGCGGCGGCGCGAACAGCTGGCCATCAGGGTGTCGAAATCGCCCTTGCACTCGGCGGAGGCGTGATCCAGGAAGTTCTGGCACACCAGACGGCGGCGCTCGCCTTGCAGTGTGGGCATCACTTTTTCACGCACGAATCTGGGCAGGATATCGGGATCGAACTGATCGAAGGGAATGGGACGCTGGGGCAACGTGTAACCGATATACATGACGGGTTCCTCTCTGCAGTTTTTGTTCTTGGAATGGGGGGTGCATCGCAGCGGGCATCACAGGAAATCATGCCTGCCTCATTAGGTGTACACCGTATACCACGCTGGTATAAACATCAAGCCCGATTTGTGGAAAAGGCGCGCAAAAAACCGGGTAGGCGGGCTGGGTGAAAAAGTAACAAAAACGCGGGAATTTCAGGAGCGTGAACGTCAAAACGGGAGCACATCCAGTCGAGGAAAATGTGCTCCCGTTTCAAGGGATTGCAGCGATGTTTTACAGGCGGAACGTCAGCGATAGCCAACCAGCAGCGGGCCAAAACCCACAATGCACAGCACGGTGCCCATGACCAGCAGTGGCAACAGCAGACGTTCGTGACGGTAGTAGAAGTTGTGGCCTTCCTTGTCTGCTGCCATGCATTCCTCCTCGCCCACCACCTGGCGGGTGAAGATGTGGCTGAGGGCTACTGGCGGTGTGAGATAGCCCAGTTCCAGCGCCACCAGGCAGGTCATCCAGAAATGAATCGGATCAATGCCCTGGGCGTAGGCAATCGGCGCGATGGTGAGTGACACCAGACCAATGGCCGCCATGGACTCCATGAACATGCCGATGAGGATGAAGATCACGAACAACATACCCATCACGGCGTACACGCTGTCGAAATTGGCAAGGAAGGTCATCGACATGGCCTTGCCGCCCAGAGCGGTCATGATCATGAAGGTGGCCATCAGAATCAGCAGGCCGCCGACGTGAGTGGCAGAATCCGACATCGAGCGGGTCAGCGCACCGGCAACGCCGGGATGACGCTCGGGATCGTGATAGATAGGCTTCGCCTTGCTGAGTTTGCGTTCGAACACCATGATGGCAAAGATGATCACCGGCAGAATCACCGGCGCGGAAAACTGGTCCAGATAGGCGTTCAGCGCCAGTGCATACACCAGAGCCATGACGGCGAACGTGATGATATAGGGCAGCAGTGCGCGCAGGTTGGCGAGCGACGGCGGCAACGCTTCGCTGGGGCGGGCAACACTCAGTTTGTCCTGCTTGGTGATCAGCGCGAAAACGAAGAACACGCTCAATGTCAGCAGGAACACCCAGACGCCCCAGTCGAACAGCTGGTCGGACGTGACTTCCTTGTTCAGGATCGAAATGATCACCACGATCAGACAGGGCTTGAGGATAATGCCGGAGCTGCCGCTCATCGCGGTGGTAGCCAGTGCCAGTTGGCGCCGGGTGCCTACCTTGCGCAGTTCGCGGTAAGTCACCGCGCCCATGGCCAGAATGATGATGGCAGACGCGCCGGTATAGGCTGTGGGCAGTGCAATCACGGCGATGGCCACAAAGGCCAGCAGTTCAGGTGGCAGTTTCCACGGTGTGAAAATGCTGAACACGCGCTCGCCCACCTGGGTCTGCTTCAGCAGCATGCCGCACCACAGGTACAGCGCCACATCCAGATAGGTGCCGGAGTTTTCAAAGAAGGCGCTGAAGTAGAGCGACAGCCCCGCCAGGTGTTGCTGCTTCACGAATACGATAAACGCAAAAATCAGCATGACGATGGTGTACAGCGGCACGGACAGCAGGGCGTGCTTGATGCTGCCGCCGCGCTGTATGTCTTTCGGCATGTTGAACAGCTGCCACAAAGACAGTACCGCCATCACAGTGGAACCGATGGCCAGCGTATTGATGATCATCGGGTTGCTGATCTGGTTGCTGGCATGGATGGCCGTGTCGCGGAAGGCCCAGGCTGACACTGCCAGCGAGGTGTTGGCCACCAGCTGCAGGGAAATGGAAATGCGGTGGTCCATTTCGGTCATGATAGGACGGAAGGCGATGTGATGCCGCTTCATGGTCGCGACGCAGGCGGACACGAACAGCAGCAATACCAGGAACAGCTGTTGCTGCGCGGTGGCAAAAATGCTGGCGCGGGAAAACTGGTGCTCGATTTCCCGGAACAGCTCCACCGCAGGGGTGAGACGTTCCTGATATTGCCGCGCCTGTGCATGCTGGGTGACGCACAACGCCTGCTGGTTCACCAGCGACGTGCGGGCCGCCTCGCGATCAAACGATTCGTCCATCAGGTCATCGATTTCGGCGGCGCCAGCTTTGCTTTCCAGCTCATCCAGACGCGCTTCGATGTCGGCGTTGGGATTGCAGGTGGGCATCGGCAGGTCAGCACGCAGGGTGAAATAGTCATCCCAGATCAACTCGCCCAGCTTGGTCATCTGCCCATGCACGTTTTCACCGGTGCGGGCAAAAATCAGAAACACCAGCAGCGCCAGAATCACCAGAACCGGAATTCGTTCGAGCAGATTGTCCTGCGCGCCTGCGGTTTGCTCCATCGACAATTCACTCACGTTCGTTTACCTGAAGTACGTTGCTGTTACAGATCTTATTCGGGATTGGCTTCGGTGCATTCGGCCAGGGTCGCATCCATCTTGCAGCGTACCTTGCGCAGCAGAGTCAGCATGCGGGCGTCATACAGGTTCTGGTCGCGCAGGGCCACGCGCACCTTGCGGGTCTGCACGTTGTATTCGTCGCGCTGGTCTGCCGGCAGCGGAATCCACCACTTCTTCGGCACCGCGTCTTCTGCATCGCGGATGATCTTCAGGCTGCGATCGAAATTGGCGAGGAAGAATTCGCGTGACTTCTGGCTGAAGCCCGGAGGCAGCTTCTTGGTGCGGCCAACGAACTGCATGTTGCCCTGCAGGATCGGTTCGGCCAGGATGCCACCGTTCGGTTCCAGACCTTTGTGCAGTTCCATCATTTCATACACGATGGCCGGGCCTGCAGCGATATCCACTGCCTTGTTGTTGAATTTCTGGAAAATGTTGGTGACGGTGGACGACACGGGCGTCATCCCCAGATCCACCACCAGCTGGCGCACTTCGGGCATGGAATCCAGAATCGCCATGCGTTTGCCGGCCAGGTCGGGCAGGCTTTTCACGTTGCGATCGTTGCTGAACAGGAATACGGCGCCGGCTGTCTGGATGCCGATGATTTCATAATCGCCTTCCACCATGTATTTGGCGGCAGACGGTTTGGTCAAGGTTTGCAGCACGGTTCTGAAGTGTTCGTAGGTGGGCATGGTCGCCGGAGCGTCCAGTGTGCCGGTGAACTTGTTGAAGCTGCGCGCCTGCATGCTGGTCATGTTGGTGATGTCGCACACGCCACCCTTGAGCTCTTCTGCTGCAACCTTTTCGTTCATGTAAGGTTTCAGGGTGAGTTTGACGCCCCAGCTGAGCGCAGCCGTC
>JBMOPR010000700.1:0-7533 GCA_049323075.1 Pseudomonadota bacterium | reverse complement strand
TTTCGACAACTTCCTGGTGGAAGCCAACCTCTCCAACGACAAGAAAGTCACCTATCAATCCTTCCTGAAAGGCCGCGGTGTGCGCGTGCTGGCGGAGTGTGTGCTCAGCCACGAAGTCTGCACCCAGGTGCTGAAGGTGAAGCCGCGCCAGCTGTTCGACGCCTACAACCATTTTGTCGGCGGCAGTATTGCGGCGGGCATGGTGGGCCTCAATATCAATATCGCTAACGTGATCGCGGCGCTGTTTGCCGCCACCGGCCAGGACATTGCCTGCGTGCATGAATCGGCCATCGGCCATCTGCACATGGAGCTCACCGACGAAGGCCATATCTATGCCACGCTGATGTTGCCGAGTCTGGTGGTGGGCAGCGTGGGTGGCGGCACCAGCCTGCCGCAGCAGAAGGAATGTCTGCAACTGATGGGCTGTGCCGGTCCGGGGTGCGCGCACAAACTGGCGGAAATCATTGCGTCGTTCTGTCTGGCGCTGGATCTGTCCACGCTCAGCGCCATCGCCAGTGACCAGTTTGCCCGCGCCCACGAAAAACTCGGCCGCAACCGTCCGGTGAACTGGCTGAAACTGGCCGACCTGGATGCGGATTTCTTCAATCGTGGGCTGGAAGAAGCCGGCCGCCGCGAACTGATTCCGGTGGAGCATGTGCAGCTGCGCAAGATCGTCATGAACGGCAGCAGCATCATCACCGAGCTGACGTCGCACAAGATCAACAAGCTGGTGGGGCATTTCCCGTTCCGTCTGCACCAGCGCGACCAGGCCGAGCCGCTGGATGTGATGGTGAAGGTCAAACCGCTGGACGATGAAGTCATCCTGATGATGAACAGCATGGCGGCCATGTGCGATCCGCGTCTGGCGCAGGCCTACAACACCTTCCGCAACAATATCGGCTTCAAGGGCTGTCATGTGCGTGAACTGGTGGTGATGGCGCAGCTGGATGCACGTTTCCGCCGCTACACGCCCACCACCTATTTCACCGTGCATGATCCCGAGCGCGAGGCCTATGTGATCGTGCAGGAATACATGCACGACATGGAACTGATGGATTCGGCGGACGACACCAGTGGCTGGACCCGCGCCCATATCGAGGCCGCCATTACGGGCATTGCCGAGATTCACTCCATCTGGTACGGCAGTGAGGACGAACTGCTGGGCCAGCCGTGGCTGGGCGAGGTGCCCACTGCTGCAGGCATGAAGGAAAAGAGCCGCCTGTGGCAGATGCTGGGTGTGCACGCCATGGAAGAGTTTCCCGAGTGGTTCGACAGGCTGGACCACCGGATCTTCAGCAATGCGGTGGATTCACTGGACAGCTGGTATGCCGAACTGGATGTCATGCCGAAAACCCTGACCCACAACGATTTCAATCCGCGCAATATCGCGTTTCGTCGTGTGGCCGGTCAGTTGCAACTGTGCGCGTACGACTGGGAACTGGCCACCGTGCAGGTACCACAGCACGATCTGGCAGAACTGCTGACATTCACCCTGGATGAAACCGCCGATCTGCGCCAGATCAATCATTACGTGGAGTTTCACCGTCAGGCACTGCAGCGTGCCACCGGCACCGATATCGATCCGGAACAGTGGCGGCGCGGCTATCAGCTCAGCCTGCGCGATCTGCTGATCAACCGCGTGCCCCTGTACCTGATGGCGCACACGTTCCGGCATTACAAATTCATGGACCGGGTGCAGCGTTCGCTGCGCCGTCTTCTGCAACTGGAAGCGCAGCGGGTGAGGGAGAATGCCTGATGCCTTCCGGAACCGGGCACGCCTGCGGGCCGTTTGATCCCGATCAGGCGCTGCCGCCGCCGTTCGCCGCCGTCGCACAGTCGGTTTATGCGGACGATCCCTATTGGCTGGGTGAAGATGCTGATGCCTTGCAGCGGCGTTTTTCCCGCGCCAATGATTTTTTCCAGCAGGGGCGTGCGTGGCTGGGTGTGGCGGACGGCGTTGTGAACAGCGCGGCGCGGCTGGCAGGATTCGTTCATCCGCAGCAGGTTGTCGATGGCAAACCGGCAGCCTGGTTTGGCTTCTGGGAAACCGCCGATCTGCTGGCGCCGAACAAAAAGCTGTTCGACCGGCTGGAACAGTGGGCGCGGGAACAGGGCGCCAGTGCGCTGTATGGCCCTATCGATTTCAACACGTTTGGTCGCAATCGTCTGCGGCTGAACGATTTCGATCAATCCTGTTTTCCCGGTGAACCCTACAATCCGGATTATTATCCGCGCCTGCTCACCCAACTCGGTTTCGGCATTGAACGGCGTTACCAGAGCCGGTTTCATCTGCAGGCGCCAGTACTGACGGATGAACTGCAACCGCGTCTGCAGGCGTCCCGCGCCGCACTGCAGGACCAGTTCCGGATCACGCCACTGACGCCGGATTACTGGCTCGATCATCTTGATGATCTTTACCCGCTGGTGGACACGATTTTTCGCGACAACTTCGCCTACACGCCGGTTTCGCGCGCGCAGTTTGGTGCCAGTTGCGGTGAAACATTCGCACGCACGTTCTGTCCGCGCACTTCGGTGCTGGCCACCACGCCCGATGGTGATGTGGCAGGATTTTTCCTGTGCTTTCCCGATTATTCGCCGCTGCTGCGTCATGCCAATCCGCAGCGTCTGGCGCCGGAAAAAATCCGCTATGACGTGCACGCACAGCTGTTGCCGCAACCGACCCTGGCGCTCGCCAAGACCGGTGGCGTGCATCCGCGTTTCCGCCAGTCGGGGCTGTTCAACTGGATGGGGCTGGAACTGGTGGTGAAGGTGGGCATGCACTATGACCTGCTGTGTGGCGCGCTGATGCGGGAAGACAATCCGTCGCTGCGGTTCGGCATGATCTGTCCGCTGCAGCGGGATTATGGTTTGTTTGGAAAAGCCTTGTAGTCGTTTTTGTAGTTGTTTTTTGTCGTTATTGGGGAATCAAAAGATGTCGCAAGCGGGAGCATTTCCTTTCATTGTCCGCCTGAACCGCGTCGATTGCCTGACGCTGTCCAGCGTGGTGACCACGGCGCTGGCCACGGCCATGACGCTGGATCAGCATTTTCATCTGGCAATGGCCTTGTTGTTCGTCGCCATGGGGTGCGACGGGCTGGACGGCCTGCTGGCGCGCAAGTGGGGACTGGCGCGCAATTTCGGCCGTTATCTGGATGGCTTCATGGATGTGCTGATCTATCTGGTGAGCCCGGCCCTGCTGGCCTACCAGTCCGGTTTCAACGGCCTCTGGGGATTGCTGCTGATGCTGACCATCGGTTGCGGCTGCGTGCGACTGGCGGTCTTCAACGAGATCGGCAATATCGAGGACGCCGGCCGTTCCCGCTATCTGGGCATGCCGGTGTTCTGGAGTCTGTTCATCCTGGCCGGATACCAGCTGCTGTTGCTGCAGCTGCCGCTGCTGGTGTGCAACAGCCTGCTGGCGCTGGCGCTGTTGCTGTTCTCGGTGCTGATGGTGTCGCGCCAGCCGTTCTTCAAGTTCACTTCGCTGCTGCAGATTCTGGCCCTCACCGGCGGCGGTGCGTTGCTGTTCCTGCTGCTGGACCTGCGCCAGCGCGGCATCGATTTCACCCACTGGCCCTGGTCCACCGTATTCTGGCTGCAGTTGCCGGTGGTGATCGGCGGCGTGCTGCACATGGTGGTGGTCACCCGCGACTGGCTGCCGGCGCTGAAAATTCCGGTGCAGCGGCGCTGGTTCGGCGCCAACAAGACGCTGCGCGGTTTTGTGGTGATGCCACTGCTGTCTGCACTGGGTGGCTGGTGTATGGCGCCTTCGGGTGAATGGGTGCTCACCGGCGCGCTGGCGGGGCTGGCGTATGTGCTGGCGGAACTGCCCAACTCGTTTATCAAGCGCCGCATGGGCGTGCCCCCGGGCGAAGTGCCCCGCCGTTTCCGCCTGCTGTTCGTGGCGGTGGACCAGCTGGATTCCGGCCTTGGCATCGCCCTGCTGTACGCGCTGCTGGGTTATGGCTGGGATGTGGTGGTGCTGTTCGCCCTCAGTTTCCCCGTCACGGCACTGGTTGTGAAGCAGATCCTGTTCCGCTTGCGCCTGAAACGCACTGCTGCCTGAAAATCATCTATAGTTAAGGCACCTTTCGGAGGGGAACGATCGGTGCCGCGTCTGTTGCTAACCAAAGTGCTGTCTAGCGTGTTATCTCAAATCGCCGTTTTCAAGCCGGCTCGGGCATTCTCGGCCCAGGGCATTGCGCTGCGCATGGCCTTGCCGTTACTGGCTGCCGCCCTGGTGCTGACGCCCGGCTTGCTGCTGATTCACTGGCTGCAGGCGGAATCGTCGCTGTATGCCTGGCTGCTGGTGAGTGGTGTCGCGCTGGGCACCGGGCTGGCCATTGCGGTGTTGCTGGGACTGCAACTGCACGATGAATACCTTCACACCCACGACGATCTGGCACAGGCCCTGAGGCGGCGCGTGGTGAACCGCCAGTACGACCAGCCCCTGCCGGTGCCCGCCAGCGCCGCCACGCCGGAACTGGTGGCCGAGATCAACCGCCTGCTGCACTGGCTGGGCCAGCAGCAACAGGATCAGGCAGACGAAAAGGCCCTGCTGGAACTGCGCGCCCAGGAACAGGACGTCGCGCTGCAGCAGGAAATCAACGCCCGTCGTTCCGCCCAGGAAAAACTGCAGAAACTGGCCCGCGAACTGGACAACAGCAACCGCGAACTGGCGGAAAGCCTGCGCCTGAGCCAGAGCGCCGACAAGGCCAAGGCGGAATTCCTCGCCAACATGAGCCATGAGATCCGCACGCCGCTGAATGCGGTGATCGGCGTGGCCAGCCTGCTCGACCGCTCATCGTTGTCCGAGCGCCAGCGCCAGCAGGTGGGCATGATTTTCGAATCCGGCAAATCCCTGCTGCGCACACTGAACGACATCATGGATTACGTGCGCATCGAAGCCGGCGAAATCGCGCTGGACGCGTTTCCCTTCAATCTGGCCGACACGCTGGGCGCCGTGTTCCTGCAGCATCGCGAACTGGCGCAGGCGCGGGGGCTGGAATATTCGCTGCGTTATGGCGATCCGCTGCCCAAGCTGTTCGTGGGTGACGGTGCGCGCATCCAGCAACTGGTCCACAGCCTGATCGACAACGCCATCAAGTTCACCCATGACGGCAGCGTGCAGGTCCACATCAGCGGCTATGCGCTGCACAGCGCCCGTTACCTGATGCGCATCGAAGTGCGCGACACCGGCATCGGTATCTCGGCGGAAAAACGCGACGATCTGTTCAACATCTTCACCCAGGGCGACAACTCCATCACCCGCGCCTACGGCGGCAGCGGCCTGGGGCTGGCGATCTGTTCACGGCTGGTGAAGCTGATGGAAGGAACGCTGGGAATGGACAGCGAACCGGGGCAGGGTTCGCTGTTCTGGGTGGAACTGCCGTTGCGGCTTTACCGGGACATTACGGTGGCGGAAACGGCCTGAGCTGAAAAGTCGGATCAGTGCACGTGGCCGTGGTCGATTTCTTCCGGTGATGCCACGCGGATATCTTCGATGGTCACCGCAAAGAACAGACGCTCGCCTGCCAGCTCGTGATTACCGTCGACGGTTACGATGGAATCGTCCACTGCAATGATTTTCACGGGAATGGCACCGCCATCCGGCGTCTGGGCGTGGAACTGCATGCCCACTTCGATATCGTCGATGCCCTGGAACGCCGCCCGCGGCACTTCCTGCACCAGATCCTCGTCACGTTCACCGTAGGCGTCCACCGCCTCGATCACCACGTTCAGTGCCTCGCCCACCGTCTTGCCTGCCAGCGCCTGCTCCAGGCCGCGAATGATGTTGCCGTAGCCGTGCAGGTATTTCAGCGGATCACGACCCTGGGAGGAATCAATGACGTCGCCGTCAGCGTTGGTCAGCGTGTAGTGGATGGCAACGACGCAATCGTTCTGGATTTCCATTGGTTTACCTCATGCTCGCCGGTAAGGAGGGAAGGGGGTCGGCAGCCCGCAAAGGGTACCGCCGGACGGGGTGTAAGGACAGAAAAAAGTGGCGCGGGGCGGCTGAGTGGACCGGCAGGAAGTGCTGCGGCGCTCCCGGAACCGGTCCGGGAGCGTCTGGAAGGCTGTTTTGGGGTGTTGCGTTGACTATGGGATGAAGGCGGGCTGCTCAAGGCACCCCGGGACATTTCCCCGGCAGCGGCGAACGCAACGGCGGTGTGGCGGTGGCATCCAGCGCATCCATTACCGTACTGCGGCCGGCAATGGTAAAGGTGTTGTCCAGGTCGAGATCGGTACCATAGAACACGTCGTTGGGGCCGGCAGGGAACTGCACGGCGGCCAGGGTGGGAAAGGTTGGCAGCGCATCCGAGGCAATTCCCACGTTCAGGTTGTCCCAGAAGGTGTTGAGGATCAGGCAGAAGGCGGGTGCCGTGGGTTGCGCGTCAACTCTGGCCGCAATCACAGACTGCCCGTTGATATCACGACAGGCCAGTGCCGGCGCCACAATATTGATCCCCAGTGTCGTAGTGGAACCGCAAACACCGCGCGGCGGAACCGCTACGCTGCCGGTGGCGCGAATCTCGCCCGGCAAAAACTGGGCGCTGAACGAGGTGACGGTGCTGCCCATGGTGGTGACGCTATTGTTCAGTTCAGTCTGCAACCGGCCGCGGACGGCTGTTGTCATGATGCTGGTGTCGATATCCACCAGCCAGTCGCGATTGGGGAAGCGGCCCAGCAGCATGGTCTGGGTATCGAACGCATGGGTAGTCCCTATGGTGTACTGCAATCCCAGCTTCAGCAGGTTGTCGAGTGAAACGTTCACATCGGTCAATTGCACCGGTGTTCCCGCTGCGCTGGCCAGCAGGGCACCGACAGCGTCGGTGGGCAACTGCAGCGGTGCCTGTCGGGCCAGCAGATCGTATATCTGCGGCACCAGTCTGGAGTCGATCATATCCGGTGTGGTGCAGGCGGGCCGGCTGAACGATGTGTTGTACAACTCCACCAGATCGAACGACAGCATTGCGCTTTCGCGCGTATCGCAGTCGACGGCGGTGGCCGGATCGCATTGCAGCAATTGCCGGCGCACGTTCACGTCAGGCACCGTGGTGGGGGTGACCAGGCGCGGTGTCAGTTGCAGGGTCAGCTTGTAATAGCGCTGCAGGGATGCCGGTTGCCCGTTCTGGCCTTTCAGCCAGGGTTCCAGCGTGAGTTCGAGCTGGCTGCGGCGTTTGCCTGCGTTATCCGTTACGTCCCGGTGACTGATATTGCCGATAAAGGCGCCGGAATCCTGGGTGGGGTCGGTGGCCAGCATGGTGCGCACCCGATTCAGCAGATAGGTGCGGCCAAGTTCCACATCGACACTGGACTGGCCCGCCATGGCCGGCGCGGGCGCAGCGCTGAATGCCGCCGGTGGTGGTGGGCACTGGCCGCCGGTGACCACAGTGGAATCGTCGCAGGCCGACAGCAGAAAGCCCAGCGCACCCAACAGCCCCAATCTAAAAAAATGGTTGGAAAAAGACATGAGAACCTCACGCAAGCGGAAAAAAATAAAAGGAGGACAACCAAATCACAGACGACTGC
>JBMOPR010000699.1:0-7537 GCA_049323075.1 Pseudomonadota bacterium | reverse complement strand
ATTTTGGAAATCAGAATGGCATTGTATTAATTTCGCCAGTTGGAGCAGTCCAGTGTCCACTGCCGATCTGGTTTGTTCCCCTATTTTATCGATGGACGGGCACCACGAAGGCGACCAGATGCGCTTCGAAGTAGAGCCCGGCCTGAAGGGCGTCACGCGGCAATAAAGTGGCCAACAACGCTCTCGGACACCCCTGCGACGCCGTGTGACACCGAACTGTTTTCATCGATACTCAAACCAGCGACAACGAGCGAACCCACCAACGAAAGTTCTATTCGCGAGAGCGTATCAAATCCCTCAGAGGGGCAGACATGGCAATCCTTCGGCATGAAAACGACGGCCTGTTGTTGGGTATCGACCTTAAGACGCAGCAGGTCAAGGGTCAATTCGTCGCGCTCAGGTTGCATGTCCGCCTCTCAAAAAAGTGGATCAATGCTTGACTGTCGCGTCTGCTTCATGTTCCTTGGCCATCTCCTCATATTCAGAGGCTTGCTTTGCAAAGGCGCTGATCAATCGGTCGCAATGACGTTGAAAGCCTGCATATCTATTGAGGCTGCCAGGCGAACCAGGGAGATTTTTCGTAACGTTTATATAGGATTCTTTTAGAGATTCATGACGTGCAATCTGATTTTTCGCCGTTTCGGCCTCGGCTTTGTAATAGGCAGCAATGGCCTGATGATTTTCGGGTTTTGTGGGCAGATCTGCGATCAATTTTTCGATGTCTACCTGCGCAGCGTTCGACGGCGCAGGCTCTGCCATGGAAAGTGCCGGTAGTGAGATCAGTAAACCTAACAGCACACGACGTGCAATGAGTTGGATGTTCATGGTGAAGCTCCTGTTCATGGTTGGTGTTACTATCCGCAAAAATCTAAAAATGACCTTTGATTTCTGCAGATAAGTTCAGTGTTGTGAGTAAATGCGTTGTTCGCCTTGCTTTGTTACCAGCATGACCTTATAGGGATCGTGGCGACTGTCCATTTCCATCCCTGGGCTGCCCACCGGCATACCCGGCACCAATAGACCCGCAGCATCCGCAGGCTTTTCAGTCAAAAGTCGCTTCACATCGTCGGCGGGGACATGGCCTTCGAAGAAATAGCCGTCAATGACTGCCGTATGGCAGGACTGCATATTGCTACTTATTTTGTGTTGCGCCTTGATCGCACCAAGATCCTGGCGATCTTCGACATGGATCGTAAAACCCGCTTTCTCCATATGGTCTACCCATTTTGCACAACAACCGCACGTAGGAGATTTGTACACGATCATTGTACCCGGCCTTGCAATGAGACCCTGATTATCGGAAGTGTCACATCCAGTCAGGAACGACAATGCCAATATGACGATCCAAATACTTTTGTGGCCATGAATGATCAACATGCTTTTATCCACCATTTCAGTGTCCGAGCGGAGTGCCAGCTTGGTGTGATTTTTCAGTTCCATTTCCCAAGCGGACAACTACCTTTACCATCTCTGTAATGACGAGAGGAATCAATCCAACTGCCAATGAAAGAATGCAGTCTTCCAAACTGAGATCATGTATTTCAAACAGCGCTTGCGTTGCAGGTATGTGATGAATGCCTAACTGAACAACAACCGACACCACCACAATTCCGAACAGGCGCATGTTGGTGAATATTCCCACTTCCCAGAACGGCATGCTGCTGCGAGCGGAAAAAGCTCGAAACAGCTCCGCAAAGACCAACGTGGTAAATGCGAGATTGCGCGCTTCATTCAAATCCCTGTTTTCCAGTGCCCAAACAAACACCGCTAACGCTACCGACGCCTGAAGGAGTCCTGATACCAAAATACGCCGCCATTGGGGTTTCCCCAAAATGGGCTCGCGGGGATCGCGCGGTGGGCGCTTCATGACGTTGCGATCAAGGGGGTCGGTTACAAGCGCCAACGCGGGCAAACCATCCGTCACCAGGTTAATCCACAGCAAATGTAGCGGCAGCAAGGGCAAGGGCAAACCCAGCAGTGCAGCGGAAAACATCAGCATGAGTTCGCCTGCGTTTCCGGCCAGCAGATAAACCAGTGTTTTACGGATATTGTCGAAAATGCCGCGGCCTTCTTCCACCGCAGCCACAATGCTGGCGAAGTTGTCATCGGAAAGCACAACATCCGCTGCTTCACGGGTTACCTCGGTTCCGTTTTTCCCCATGGCAATGCCAATGTGGGCTTCTCGCAGCGCAGGGGCATCATTAACGCCGTCTCCCGTCATTGCAACGATAGCGCCCTGTTCTTTGAATTTTTTTACGATTTTCAGCTTGTCTTCCGGCGTGGCTCGCGCATGCACCAATTCCTGCGCAGCTTCGCCTTTCTGCAGAAGACCAAGTTCAAGCGCTATCGCCTGGGCTGTTATCGGATGGTCACCTGTAATCATGACTGTACGAATGCCTGCGCCCCGGGCAGAGGCGATGGCCGCAATGGCTTCTGTGCGTGGCGGGTCGGCAATACCCGTCAATCCCACCAGCTCCAGCTCGTTTTCTTCCCTGCCTTTACCGACGGCCATGGCCAGCACGCGCAGACCGCGACTGCTCATGTCCGCATTGGCTGCAAGCGCAGCTGAATTGTCGCCCCGACAAAGCGGCAACAGCAAATCGACGGCACCTTTCACATAAAGTACGCCATCCGAGCGCAGGATCGACATGCGTTTGCGCTCGGAATCAAAGGGGTTTTCCATTACACGCGGTCGCTGCTGCTCTATGTCCTTTCGATGAATTCCACGGGCCACTGCCGCCATCAGCAAAGCCACTTCCGTTGTATCACCCACGCCACTGCGCTCGTCTTGTGCCAGTTCTCCGTTGCAGCACGCTGCAGCAACATCCAGAAGACGAACATGGTCTGGCCCCCACAGTTCGCGCACAGCCATTACACCGGTTGTCAGCGTGCCCGTCTTGTCGGTGCAGATGACCGTGGTGCATCCCAATGTCTCTACCGCAGGAAGACGGCGTACCAGTACTTTTCGAGCCGCCATGCGCTGCACGCCAACTGCAAGTGCAATTGTAACAACAGCGGGCAGTCCTTCCGGCACGGCTGCAACGGCCAGCGAGACCGCTGAAAGAAACACTTCCAGCAAGGGCGTGCCGCGCACAACACCCAGAATTGCCACCGCACTCACAATACCAAGGCAAATAAACAGGAGACTTTTACTGACTCGTGCGAGACGCTGTTGCAGTGGCGTCGCTTCATCCTGCACCGATGCCAGCAAATGGGCTATTTTTCCCAGTTCTGTAGCCATGCCTGTAGCCGTGATTTTTGCAACTGCAGTACCGCTCACCACTGCCGTGCCAAGAAAGATGCTGTCGTGACGCTCTGCCAAGGGTGCATTGGTGGCTACGGGTAGAATGGATTTTTCAGATGGCTGACTCTCACCGGTCAAAGCGGCTTCATTGACGGAAAGTGAATGGGCTTCAAGCAAATGCGCATCCGCTGCCACCACATCCCCGGCTTCAATCAGTAGAATATCACCGGGAACCACTTCCATTGCCGGTATAACCTTCATCATGCCATCGCGCAGCACATTTGCCCGTGGAGCGGTCATCGATCGTAGGGCATTTACCGCGCGCTCTGCGCGATACTCCTGAAAGAATCCTACAAATGCATTGATGACGACAATCGACCCAATGGCGATCGCATTGGTTGCTTCACCCAGCACAGCTGACACCACACAGGCGCCCAGCAACAACCAGATGACAGGGCTATTGAACTGCCCGGCCAACAATCGCCATGGCGGTATCACGGCAGCGTGCTGAATTTCGTTGGGGCCAACGCTAGCCAACAGCTCAGCTGCCTCTGATGAGCTGAGGCCGATGGGTGTTTTCGTAGATGGCATCCCGTTATTCATTCGGCATTTCCCTAAGATTAAAATCCCCCCTGCCAAACTGGTAACGGCGCCAGAAGGTATAGGTCGCTGGCAATACCAGGAGTGACAAAAACATGCACGCCCACAAACCACCCACCACCGGAGCCGCCGTGCGTGCGGAAAGATCTGCTCCAACGCCCGCTTCCCACAACAGCGGCATCAGTCCCAGCACAGTGGTTGCCACCGTCATCAGCATGGGGCGCAGACATTTGGCAGCACCTTCTATCACGGCGTCATCCACATCGCCGGGCTGGCGCAGGTTGCCGCTTTCTACGCGCGCCTGAAACGCCTGATCCAGATAGACCACCACCACGATGCCGGTCTGCGCGGCCACACCACCCACCGCGATAAGCCCCACCCAAACCGCTGTGGACAGGTTGTAGTCGAGCAATGCCAGCAACCAGATACTGCCGGCGATGGCAAACGGCAGGCTCAGCAGAACCAGCAGTGTCTGCGGCACGCCACGCATGGACAAATACAGCAACGCGACAATCAGTACGAACGTGAGCGGCAACACTATGCGCATGCGCGCCTGCATGTCGGCCATGAACTCATACTGCCCGGTCCATTGCAGGGAATAACCGGGCGGCAAAGCGAAACGTTGGCTGACCAGCTGCTTCGCGTCGTCAACCCAGCCACCCAGATCGCGCTGCGTATCGTCAATGTCGGCGAACACATAACCCACCAGCACACCATTTTCATCCTTGATCATGGGTGGCCCGGTTACGACACGCACATCGGCCAGAGCGCCGAGCGGAACCGCGGTGCCGGCCTGGCGAAAACGCTCAGCCACGTCCGGTTCTGTCACCGCCCCCATGGGCGCAGATGAAGCTGGCATCGAAGCCGCACCAGCAGAACGGCGCGCACCGCCGCCACCCATTGCCATGCCGCCACTGCCACCGCCACTCATCGCAGGAGCGGCGCTGCTACCACGACCAGATCCGCCAATCTCAGGTTCAGCAATCGCAGCCATACCTGGAACCTGCACCGGCAATGCCCGCAAAGCTTCCGGGTCAGCACGAAAATCCGCCGCATAACGCAGGCTCACAGAATAGCGGGCCCGGCCATCAATAACCGTCGACACTGGCATCCCGCCCACCGCAGCTTCCACCACATCCAGTGTGTCGCGCACCGTGAGGCCGTAGCGGGCGATGGCTTCGCGATCCGGAATGATGTCGACGTATTCCCTCCCCGTCTGCCGTTCGGCAAATGTGCTGCGCGTACCGGGGACTTCCCGCAGCAAACCTTCAAGCTCGATCGACAGCCGTTCGATTTCCGCCAGATCAGCACCAAACACCTTGATGCCGACGGGCGTGCGCACGCCGGTGGTCAGCATGTCGATGCGGGTACGGATCGGCGGTGCAATGGCCATCTGATAACCCGGCATTTTCAGGGCCGCATCCAGCGCACGCACCAGTTCCTGCTGGGTGCGCGGCTGCGCCTCCGGCCACACCGGTCGCAATGCGCGTTTCAGCCACTCGGGCGCCCAGCTGCTGTACCAGCGCGACGTTTCAAACAGCGGCCATTCGTCACGGGGTTTCAGCGTGACCACGATTTCATTCATGTCCAGCTGGGCCGGATCGGTTGCCGTTTCCGCCCGTCCGGTTTTGCCATGCACGGATTCCACTTCGGCAAAACTCTTGATGATGCGATCCTGTGCGTTGAGCGCACGTCTGGCTTCCTCGATGGAGATGCCGGGAAAGGTCGTCGGCATCACCAGCAGGGAACCTTCATCCAGCGGCGGCATGAATTCCGATCCCAGCTTCAACATAACCGGTACAGTGCCGACCATAACGGCGAACGCCGCCACCATTATCGCAATGCGCCAGCGCACGACAGCGCGTACGACAGGCCGGTACAAACGGCTCAGAAAACGGTTGACCGGGTTTTCGGCCTCACTGCGAAAACGCCCGCGCAACAGCCACACCATCAACGGCGGTGCCAGGGTGATGGACAGCACCGCAGCGGCGAACATCGCGAATGTCTTGGTGTACGCCAGCGGTGCGAACAGACGCCCGGCCTGACCGGCCAGCGTAAAAATCGGCAGGAAACTAACGGTGATCAGCAGCAGGGAAAAAAATATCGGCCGCCCGACTTCCTTGCAGGCGTCGATGATGATGCGCCGTCGATCGGCGCCCGGCGGTGCCGCCGCCAGACGGGTATGGGCATTTTCGATCAGCACGATGGCCGCATCGGTCAGCTCACCCACGGCAATGGCAATACCGCCCAGCGACATGATGTTGGAGGTAAGCCCGAGATAGCGCATCGCAATGAATGAAAACAGAACCGAAAGTGGCAACACAATCATCGCCACCATGGCTGAACCGGCATGCATCAGGAACACCAGACAAATGACGGCGACGATGATGCCTTCCTCGATCAACGTATTGCGCAGCGTGTCGATGGAACCCAGGATCAGTTCGGAGCGGTCGTAGGTGGGAACCAGTCGCACACCCTCGGGCAAGGAAAGTCTGGCGATCTCGTCCTTCACTGCCTGCACCACATCCAGAGCATTGGAACCGATGCGCATCACGACAATGCCGCCCACCGCCTCACCCCGGCCATTCCAGTCGGCCGCGCCGCGCCGCATGTCGGGGCCGAATTGCACGGTTGCCACATCCCGCAGCCGGATCGGATTGCCGCCAGCAGACACCGACACCACACTCGCTTCCAGATCTGCCAGCGTGCGCGCATAGCCACGGCCGCGCAAAACGAATTCGCGTCCGGCCTGCTCCAGCACGCGGGCGCCCACCTCCGCATTGGCATCACCCACTGCGCGCGTGATATCGGCAACGCTCAAACCAAATCCGGTCAGGCGATCAGGATCAAGCAGGATCTGATACTGACGCTCGAATCCGCCCAGTGACGCAATTTCCGCAACACCGGTAACAGCCTGCAACGCAGGCCGCACCGTAAAATCCTGCAACGCGCGCAGTTGTGCCGGGTCCAACTGATGCGTTGTGTCTTCCAGCACATACTGGAATACCCAGCCCACACCACTGGCATCCGGGCCCAACACAGGCGCCACACCCGGCGGCAGCAATTGCCGCACCCGCCCCAACTGTTCAAGCACGCGGGTGCGCGCCCAGTAGATATCGGTGCCATCATCAAAAATGGCGTAGATAAAACTCATGCCGAACATCGAATAACCGCGCACGGCACTGACACCCGGTGTACTTTGCAGCGCCCGCACCAGTGGATAGGTGATCTGGTCTTCCACCAGATCCGGACTGCGCCCCATCCAGTCAGTGAAGATGATGACCTGGGGATCGGATAAATCCGGCACGGCATCCAGTGGCGTCTTGCGCATGGAATCCAGCGCCCACAGCGTGAGCAGCAGTGTCAGCCCAAGCACCATCCATTGATGCCGTGCAGACCATTCAATAATGCGCTCAACCATGGCTACTCCCCATGACCGCTGTGAGCATCAGTCTTGCGGCCGGGTGACGCTGGCGTGGAAGTGGCCGGTTCCGCAGCCGATGCTGATCCGCCATGCCCCGCATGCCCGGTACCAGCACCTCCTGACGCACGCAACCGGCTTTCGGAATCCAGCAGAAACACGCCGGAAGCGACGATCTCTTCATTTTCGGTAAGTCCCTGCAGCACTTCCACCCGATCCGGCATGCGCGCGCCCAGAGCGACCTTGCGCGGTTCGAATCGCCCGGGCTCCAC
>JBMOPR010000698.1:2609-7570 GCA_049323075.1 Pseudomonadota bacterium | reverse complement strand
CTGAATGTCCCCCTGTTTGTCCGTGAGGCGCGGGAGGACGATTGGCCCGCATTCTCCATTCGTGAACTCTCACCGCATTCCGGCGAACGCTACGTCATCCAGTATATCGAACCGGTCGAACGGAATTCACAGGCCGTGGGGCTGGACATCGCCTCCGAAACCAACCGACGGGAAGCGGCACTCGCTGCGTTGGAGACGGGCGAAGCCAGACTGACCGGGCCCATTACACTGGTGCAGGCCACCGGAGCACCGTCACAATCGTTTCTGTTCCTGTTGCCGATTTACCGTACTGTCGCCACGCCAGCCAGTGCCGGGGAGCGGCTTGCCGCCTGCCTGGGATGGAGCTACGCGCCACTGTTGATGAGCGAGGTGCTGGCAGATCTGCCGCTGGACAATCTCCAGGCCCATCTTGAAATCCACGACACTACGCATCCCGGCAAGGAAGAACTTTTTTATACCGGCCCGATTCCCCAGGACAATCCCGCCAGATTGAACCACCACGTGCTGCAGCGCGAGGTGCATGGCCGCCAGTGGCAATTTACTTTCACCGCCTTTCCCGCATTCATCCAGAACCTGCATCTGATCTCCCCGGACTGGATTTCATGGAGTGGACTGCTGCTCAGTCTGCTGATGGCAACGCTCGTGGGAACAGTGCGCCTCAACCATGAGCGTCAGCGCCTGCTGTTTGCCGGACAGGCGCGCATGGCTGCCATTGTGGAAAGTTCCGCCGACGGCATCATCGGCAAATCCCTCGACGGTACCATTCTGTCGTGGAACCGCGGCGCCGAGCAGATTTTCGGTTATCACGCCAGTGAAGCCATCGGTCAGTCCGTCACCTCACTGCTGGTGCCGGAGGACCTGAAGAATGAAGAGGCCACCGTTCTGGCAAAGATTGCCCGCGGCGAACAGGTCCTCAATGTCAAAACCCGGCGCCGCCACCGCGACGGCCATCTGGTGGATGTCTCGATCACCGTATCACCGTTACGCGGTCCGCACGATTCGGTCATTGGCGTTTCCACCACCGTGCGGGATATCTCCGAACAACAGGCCGCCGAAGCCCGCATCCACGAACTCAATGCGAATCTGGAAGCCCAGGTGCAACTGCGCACAGCAGAACTGAACCAGCTCAACCTGCTGATGAACAGCGTACTGCGGGCGGCTACCGAAGTATCGATCATCGCCACAGGACTGGATGGCAAAATCAGTCTGTTCAACCGCGGCGCCGAACGCATACTGGGATGTGCCGCTGAAGACATCGTGGGGAAGTCCACTACCGAGCGCTTCTTTGTCCCTGAAGAACTGGCGGCCCGCAGCAAGGAACTGTCGCTGGAAACAGGCAGGCCAATCGAGGGTCGCCAGGCGCTGATCCTGAAACCCGAAATCGAAGGCGCCGAAAGCCGGGAATGGACGCTGCAACGCCAGGACGGCAGCCGCTTCATCGCCAGTGTTGCCATCACGGCAATGCGCGACAATGATGGCCAGCTGACGGGCTTTCTCGGCATAGCCGTCGATATCACCCGCCAGAAAAACACCGAACGGGAGCTGGCCAGCAGCCTGGCCACCACACAGGCCATTCTGGATACCGCGCCCAATCCGATCATCACCGTCGACGACAAAGGTCAGGTGCTATCGTTCAACCCCGCCGGGGAGCGGGTTTTCGGATATGGCCAGAACGAGATCGTGGGACAGAACGTGCGACTGCTGATGCCCGACTCGAACCGTCCGGACCTCGCAAACCTGTTTGCACATTACCGTCGCGACGACAACTCCGCCGTGGTTGATACCGGCCGCGAAGTGCTGGCCCGTCACAAGGACGGCACCGTCTTCCCGATTCATCTTGCTGTCGGCACGATGACCTTCGCCGGCACGCGCCGGTACGTTGGCCTCATTACGGATCTCACCGAACAATATCAGCAGAGAATGGCATTGCTGGCGGCGCGGGACCAGCTGATGATGGCGGCGAACGTTGCCAGGCTCGGCATCTGGACCTGGACACTGGCGGACAATTCCCTGCAGTGGAACGACCGGATGTTCGAACTGTATGACTATCCACTGTCATTGCGTGAAACCGGACTGAACTACTCGCACTGGCGCCAGCGCCTGCATCCCGACGACATGCAGGCGAATGACCAGAGTCTGTCGGCCGCCCTGGAAGGCCGGGGTAATTACGACATCATTTTCCGCATCACCCTGCCCGATGGCCGGGTCCGTTTTCTGCAGGCAGCCGCCTACATCGAACGTGACGAACGCAACCAGCCGGTGAAAGTCACCGGTATCAACCTGGACATCACGGCGCAGCGCGAACTGGAAACCCGCCTGCTGCAAGCCAAGGAGCAGGCTGATCTGGCCAGCGCTGCCAAGTCCTCCTTCCTTGCCAACATGAGCCACGAAATCCGCACGCCGATGAACGCCGTGCTCGGCCTGTTACAACTGGTGCGCCAGACCGAACTGAATCTGCGCCAGCAGGACTACGTCGACAAGGCCCTGAGTTCCGGCCGCGCCCTGCTCAGCCTGCTCAACGATATCCTCGACTATTCCAAGATCGAGGCGGGCAAACTTGAACTGGACCTGCATCCACTCGAACTGGATGCGTTAATGCGAGAACTGGGCGATGTGCTATCCGGCAACCAGGGCAAGAAGGATATTGAAATCCTGTTCGCAATCGACCCGAATCTGCCATCAGTACTGGTGGGCGACAAACTCCGTCTGTTGCAGGTCATGATCAATCTCGCCGGCAATGCGTTCAAGTTTACCCAGCAGGGGCAGATCGTCATCGGAGTGGAAGAACTGCAACGGTCGAACGGCTCGATCCTGCTGCGGTTCTCGGTGACCGATACCGGCATCGGCATCAGCACAGAACAGCTGCAGCGCATTTTCCAGAGTTTCACCCAGGCCGAAGCCTCCACTGCCCGCCGCTTCGGCGGCAGCGGTCTGGGCCTGGTCATCAGCAAGCGCCTGATCGAGCTCATGCACGGCACACTGGAAGTCACCAGTGAACCGGGAAAAGGCAGCCGATTCTGGTTTGACGTGCCCCTGGGTGTCGCAAATTTCACACGCATGCGGGAAAGCTGTCCCACTGCCGACGTGCCCCTGCACGTACTGATCGTGGATGACAACCCGGTCGCTGCCGAATTGATGACGGCCACTGCACGGGCGCTGGGCTGGCGCACCCAGACTGCGTTCAGCGGCAGCGATGCACTGGCCCGCGTCCGGGACCAGGCCAGCCACAACGACCGGTTCGACCTGGTGTTGATGGACTGGCGCATGCCGGACATGGATGGACTCGACGCCGCGAAACAGATCCGCAACAGCAGCACGACACCGGGTTCGCCATTGGTAATTATGGTCAGCGCCTACGAACGGGAAGCGATGGCCTCCGAGCAACAGCACGCCGATGCACCCTTTGCGGATTTCCTCACCAAACCGGTGACACCGCGACAGCTGGCAAACACGGTAATGCAGGCACTGACCGGGAAATCCGCAACCCCGGCCGCCGGCGTGGAAGACAAACCCCGCACCCAGCGTTTGCGCGACTTGCGATTACTGGTGGTGGATGACAATGCGGTCAACCGTCAGGTGGTTGCCGAATTGCTGCAGGGTGAAGGCGCCAGCGTGACACTGGCAGAAGGTGGCGCCGAGGGCGTGGCCGCCGTCCACGCCAACCCGGACACCTTTGACGCCGTCATCATGGATATGCAGATGCCGGATGTAGATGGCATTGAAGCCACGCGCCGCATCCGCGCCGACGCGCGCTTCTCCCGGCTGCCCATCATGGCGATGACCGCCAATGCCTCCACCGCAGACCGGGATGCCTGTCTCGCGGCTGGCATGAACGCACACGTGGGCAAACCCATCGATCTGGAACAGACAGTCGCCACATTGCAGACGCTGACAGGCCGCCGCACGCTCCAGCCAGTCACCTTGCCCCCACCGCCTGTCGACACGCAGGGGCCCCTGGTGGAATCCCTGGCGGCCATCATGTCCCGCCTCGGTGGCAAGCGTGCGCTGTATGCCCGCATGCTGACTCTCTTCGAGCCGGAAGAAAACAGCCTGATCGATGAACTCGCGGCGAAGATCATAAGCCAGGACATTGCCGGCAGCGCCGCCACCCTGCATGCCATCAAGGGCAGTGCCGGCACCCTGGGCGCCACGGCTCTCGCGCAGTACGCCGCTGCACTGGAATTCCGGCTGAAATCAGGTGACGCGACCGCGGTTGAAGCGGTGATGTCGCCAGCGACAGTGCAGACGCTGCGACACCTGCTGACAGAATCGGTCCGCGCGCTCAACGCAGAACTGGCCGGGGATACCGCCCACCCCACAACGACTGCCGTACAGTCTGCCCCCAGTCCGCGCGCAAAAATCCTGATAGTGGACGATCAACCACTCAACATCAGTATCCTGAATGAATTGTTCCGCGATGAATATGAACTGCACTCCGCCACCAGCGGTGAACAGGCGCTGGCCCTGTGCGCCAGCCAGCAGCCGGATCTGGTACTGCTGGATGTGATGATGCCGGGCATGGATGGACACGATGTGTGCCGCCAGTTGAAGGCTGATCCGCTGACCAGCACAATCCCCATCATTTTCATCACCGGACAGGTCGATGAGGCGGAAGAGATCATGGCGCTCGAACTGGGAGCCGTGGACTTCATCACCAAACCCATCAACGCGGTGGTGGTGATGGCTCGGGTGAAAACCCACATCGCCCTGAAACGACAGGGCGATCTGCTGCGGTCAAATGCATTGCTGGATAGTCTCACCCGCATTGGCAACCGGCGCAGGTTCGACGCCGACCTGCAAATATTCTGGCGCCAGTGCTTCCGGGAAAGAACGCCGCTGTCACTGATCCTGATCGACGTGGATTTTTTCAAGAAATACAACGACCGCTACGGCCATGTATTGGGAGATGCCTGCCTGGTGTCCGTGGCGCAGGCACTGGAGCATTGCTGCCAACGTCCCTT
>JBMOPR010000698.1:0-2599 GCA_049323075.1 Pseudomonadota bacterium | reverse complement strand
TCCCTTCGACTCGCTGGCACGCTACGGCGGCGAGGACTTCGCCTGCCTGCTGCCCATGACGGACCTGGCCGGGGCCACCGCCATTGCACAGGCAATGCAGACACAGGTGCGCAATCTGAATATCGAACATCTCGATTCGACAACAGCGTCCGTGGTTACCATCAGCCTGGGTGTCGCGACACTGATACCGGCCAGCGACATTTCACCTGAACAGTTGACCGAACTGGCGGACCAACGGCTTTACGCGGCTAAAACGGCAGGACGCGGACAGGTCTGTGCCGCCGCGCCCTGAGAGCACTCACCCGCCCCGCTACGCTGCGAGAAATCCATTGATTGCCTCAGCCACCGGCGCATACGTCTCTGCTTCCAGATGCAAATGGTGATTACCGTCCAGCAGCACCTGCTGGCAACCCGGAATCTTATCGGCACGGTTCTGCAGCGTTTTTTCCGTGGCAAAAAAACTGTGACGCCCGCGCACCAACAACACCGGCATGGTGAGCTTCTGCAAGTAGGCTGTCACCATGTCTTCCGTCAGCCGGATCGCCGACGACATTTTCAGACGCGGATCGGATCGCCAGGTAAAACCCTCTCCCGCCGGCATCAGACCGCGATTGCAGATGTGGGTGGAGGCATCAACACTGATCACCCCGATGGCATGCGCGCGGGTATGAATCGCATCGTCACGGGTTTCATACACCGGCTTGCGCTTGGCGCTGGTCTTTTTCATGTCCTCCACTGCCTTGCGCAACACCCTGGGCGCATCTTCCGCCGGATTGGTATTGCTGCCGATGCCCTCGATCAAAATCAGCTTGGTTACGCGCTCGGGAAAACTGCCGGCGGTGAACGTGGCGATGCCGGCGCCCATCGAGTGCCCCATCAGAATGAATTCCTGCAATCCCAGCGCATCCGCCAGACCGATCACATCGTCCACGTTGTCAATTGTGTGGTAACGCACACCCTCGGGCCGGTGACCGCTGTAACCGTGGCCGGCAAAGTCCAGCGCGATCACGCGATGTTGCGTCAGCGCTGGTGCCAGCCGGTCGTACGACGCCGCATTGTCCAGCCAGCCGTGCAACGCAATGATTGCCGGCAGCTCCGGATCGCCCCACTGCTTCGCCGCCAGCTCCATTCCGTTGACCTGTACACGGATTTCTTCGGTGATCATGGCTGGCACTCCCGGACAAATTGATGAATGAGTTCAGCCGCCACATCCGGCTGCTGCAAAGGATACATGTGCTCGCCAGGAATCTGTTCCAGCGGAATACTGAAATGCCGCGCGAACGGCACCACCATGTCGGCGCGGCTGGCATCGCTGCGGTCGGCGTACACCAGTTTCATCGGCAGCTGCGGCGGTCGCTTGCAGGATTTCAGGTTGTCTGACGTGTTGCGGAAAATCTCCACCTCCACGTCAACGCGGAAGCGCAGTTTCACCTGATCGCCTTCGCTCTGGTCGATGGCAGCATTGCAGAACGATTCAAAACACTCCGGATGGAACTGGAACAGGCGCTTCGACGCAAAATATTCGATGGCATTGGCGCGGTTGGGCCAGGATTGTTTGCGATTTTTCGATTTTCCGGCGGGCGTGAAATCATCGGACTTGCCCAGCAGCTTCAGCACCTTGAACACCATCGCCATGCGCCCCCACATCAGCGGTGGGTCCAGCATCAGCACGCCCCGGAACAGCTCCGGACGCTTGCAGGCCGCGATGAACGTAACCACAGCGCCCATCGAATGCCCCACACCCAGAACCGGTTCCTGGGCGTTGCGCTGCAGGAAGTCGATCAGCTCGTCCGCCAGATAGCGCCAGTTGTGGGTACAGGGAAATGCGGGATTGTGGCCGAACATCGGCAGTGCAATCACCGTGTGAGGTTGCAGCCGATCAAATATCGGCTGATAGGCCGCCGCGGGCACGCCGTTGGCGTGGGCGAAATGAACAAGCATGATAACGTCTTCCCATGGTTAACTGGTCGTAAAGCCTGGCAGATGCTGATGATAACCGCTCAGGGCCTTACTGGCTGCACCCGGTACCCTGCTTTGCGCAACAGTTGCAGCAACCCGTGCTCCCCTGGCAGGTGCAATGCACCCACCGCAACCAGATTACCGGATCGGTTCAGGTACACACGCAGCCGTTCGAACATGCGCCGGTTGCGGCGCTCCACGATTTCCGTCATCAACCGTTCCATGACCGGGCTGTGCACCTTGAGTGTCTGGCTCTGGGCGAACCCATGAATGGCATCGATGTCTCCGGCCCGGTAGAGATCCTTCATGCGCGCCAGGTTGCGGTCGAAGTCCGCCTGCTGCTGCAGGCTCAGGTGCAGGAATTCGATCTGCTCCTGCAACGTGAGTCGATCGAACAGATCCAGCTGCTCATCGATGGTTTCCAGCGCGTGCACCGGTTTACCTGCATTCTGGAAACGGTATTGCAGGCTCACATCCAGCACCGGTTCCAGCGAGGGCACAGGAAAATTGAGCATCAAGCCCACCGCCCAGGGTTTCAGGCGCTGCAGGCTGGCGGGTGCCATGCCTCGCTGTTTCATAACAGCACTGATCTGGCCATACAGGTCACTGCCCACCAGCTGGCGCAAAGTGGATTCCTGCA
>JBMOPR010000697.1:0-7634 GCA_049323075.1 Pseudomonadota bacterium | reverse complement strand
CGGGGATGGCTTGCCTGCAACGCAGGCAGATCCAGGGAATGTCCTTCTGCATCCACCCACTTCATGTCCTGCGCCAGCGGGTGACGCCATTCCCGCAGCTTGTCCCCCATGACACCGTTGATACCGGCACGAAAGCGCCGCAAATGAACCGGCAGATGGTCACCATCCGGAATACCTTCCAGCCAGTTGTGAATCTGGTCGGCGCCATGCTCCAGCAGGGCACCAATAAAGCGATAGATCCGGGGCGCTTTCTGCAGATCCGCCTCCACGTCCCTGGCAAATGGCAGCGGCGCCTGCGCAATCGTGTGATGCATTTCGCCGGTCAGCCGGGTCAGCTCGCTGCCGGATTTCAGCACGAGACTGATCAGGCCAAACAGCCATTTCAGAGGCCGCAGACTACTGTCCGGTCGGGTGGTGGGAATATAGGTGGCGGTTGGTGTAGACGCCGGTTGCGTTGCCATGTATCAATCCTCGCGTGATTTACAGTGCACACATGTACACTGTAAATCATCGTTTGAAAAGCAGCAACCAGAACACGCAGGCGTGGCTAAATTCCCAGTGTTACACTCGAAAAAGCCAGTACAAAAAACGCAATATTTTCAGTCTATTGCGAACGTTCCCTTTGCTCAACAAAGTGAACAGGTGATCACTACTGCTGTTCAGGCACGATCTGCAGCTCGCCACGCCGCCGGATGTCCGCCACACGGCCGTTGCCACTGGGACGGTTCTGCAACCCCAGGGCATTTTCCAGCTCTTCCAGCCCCTGCTCCATGTAGGTAAGCAGACGCTGCATGCTGGGCAGGGTTCGACGGCAGCCCAGCACGCCGAACTCCAGCCGGTCCTGGTAGCTGATGATGGTGATGTTCAATGCCATGTGATTGACGATGGCGGACACCGGGAACATGTTCTCCAGCCGGGCACCATTCCAGTAGCACGGATCTTTTGGGCCCGGCACGTTGGAAATCACCACATTGAAGGCCATCAGCTGCGGCAGCAGGCCAGTCAGTACCGACAGCCCCGTGGGCGCCAGGGTCAGTGCGGTGTAATTGATGATCTGCTCCTTCGTCATCGAGCAGAAGCGCTCCTTGCCCTCATTCACCGACTGGCGAATGATCTCCAGCCGCTGCAACGGATCAGCCTTGTGTGTGGCCAGGTTGGCCAGAATCACCGCCACCTGGTTGCCGCCTTCACTGTCATCCTTGCGCAGCGACATCGGCACCATTGCCACCAGCGGCTTTGCCGGCAAGTCGTTGCAATTTTGCAGGTAAACGCGCAGGGCAGCAGCGCAGATCGCCAGAATCACATCATTGCAGGTGGAACCGGTCAACAGCGCGATCGACTTGAGGCGGCTGGCAGCAAAACTTTGTGCCGCAAACCGGCGCGATCCTGTTATGCCACTGTTGAGCCGACACTGCGGCGCGGCATAGAGATTGGCCAGTTCCGGGTTGGCCCGGGCCCGCTGCACAGTACGGACCAGCGCGCGGGCGACCGCGGGAATGGAATCGACCTGCTCACCCACCAGATGGGCAACCGCCCGCACTTGCGCCACTGCGCTGGCGGGATGCGCCCTGTGATCATGCCGGGCCGGCGGCAACTGCCAGATCGGCGGCATGTCACGCCGCTCCTGCGAGTCGCTGAGCATGCGCATGCCAAGCCGCATTGCCGACACGCCGTCCACGAGCGAGTGGTGAATTTTGGTATAAAGCGCGAAGTGCCGGCCATGCACCGCCTCGATCAGGTAGCTCTCCCACATGGGACGGCTGCGATCCAGCAGATTACTGTGCTCGGCGGAGATGAACGACATCAGCTCCTTGACACCACCGGGTTTGGGCAACGCCACATGGCGGAAGTGATGATCCAGATCGAAATGCGGGTCGTGCTGCCAGAAATTGCCGCTCCAGCGCGATTCCACCCGCAGATCAAATGGCGGCGACGGCGCCGAAAAGCGACGCATGTAGCTGGCCAGGTCAGTAACAAAGTGGCCATTTGCGTCTTCCGGAAATGAATAGATCTGCAGCCCCGCCACATGCAGTGGCTGCTGCCGACGTTCCAGCCACAGAAAAATATTGTCCTCCAGCGACAGTCGCTGCATGGCATTTCCTCAGGCAATCCCGTTAATTGGCAGCAATGAGCATATCAAACCTTTTTTGCCGCAGGAGTTGCCTTGTGTCATGAATGCGCCGGTTAAGGCGCGATTGGCACATCAGGCTGGCCTGTCCATGGCTTCAAAACAACAACGGCGGCTTCCGTTCACAGGAAGCCGCCGTTTCCAGATGCTTGGGTTATGGATTGCTTACTGTACCGACTCCGCGGACTCGATGCGATCAAGTGCCTGCATACGCTTGATTTCGTTAGCACTCAACCCCAGCTCCTTTTGCGCCACATCGGCAATGTACTGGCTTCTTTCTTCCTCGCTCAGGCCATCGGTACCCGGTACATCGGAAAGCAACGCCTTGTATTGCCGGCGCTTCTGTTCCCAGGCCTTCTCCTCCGCATCCACTGCCTGGAGGCGCTGGGCGGCTTCCTCGCCCACCAGTTGCACCCGGGCCTGATAAATCTCCTGCTCCGATGCGCCGCTGTTGATCAGCGCCTGGGTTTTTTCCGCCAGATCCACCTGGACCATGGCCTGCTTCTGGGCAATCCGGACGCTTTCAGGCAATGACTGCTCCAGATTTTCCCGGATGGCTGATTTTTCGGATTCGGTCAGGCCTTCCTGTTGCAGGGCAATGCGGGCGTCCACGTACGCGGCATTGGTCCGGGCCTCCTCGGCGAAAAAGGCTTCATAGGCGGCGTCGCCCAGATGCTCGCGGCGCAGGTTTTCCAGATCCTGCATCAGCGTCTTCAGATTGGTGGGATCGTTCGCCATCAGCTGCTCCTTGTCGAAGCCCTTCTCCCACTGGTCATACGAATCGATATAGGAAAAATAGTTATCCAGCAGCTGCAATGCCTGCGACAGGGCCGGTTCCTGCAGCGAGCTGTACATATTGCCAGCGATCAGATCATGCAGCTGATCGAACGGAATGTCGCCGATGCCCAGCATGAAATAATCCAGGATCTCCTTCACTGCAGAATTCACAATCAGATTGCCGTTCTCATCCACCGCATACCCACCCGGCAGCTCCACGTCATCCAGATAGGGCGGGCGATTGGCCATGAATTTCTGGTAATTGGCCTTGAGCTGTTCGGCGGTGGGTTTTTCCTGCCGTTTGAGGACGTCGGCCGGACGCATCTCATTGACAGCTTTTGCGGCCTCGGCTTCGGACGCCATCATTTGCTGACGGATATCGGCCGTTTTGGTTGCTTCGGACTTGAACAGATACTGGTAACCGCCTGCTGCCAGCGCAATACCGGCGACGGCGACCACCAAAGCGGATTTCTTTTTCATGGGCTTACACCTCTTATAAAAACAACACTGGACGCATCCGAAAATGCGTCCAGCTTTTTACGTCAAACGCGATGAAACGCGCGACCCATTAGAGTCCGGCTTGCTTCAGACGGTTGGCATGGGTGTAGTAGATGCTGGGAATGTTCATGCCGAAGGCAGTGATGGCCAGAGCATGGTTGATTGCATCGAAGTGGTTGGCCTTATAGTCAAGACGCAGTGCCTTGCCCAGTGCCATACCGCAGGTCGGTACCAGACCGTCCCACTTGGCTTCGCCGCCCATGAACTGGAATGCCAGCGGAATCACGATGATGTCGAACGGGTCCAGCCACGCGGTGTAAGGATCGTTGCCGCCCCAGGAGTAGTAGCTGATGCCGTTGACACTGGCAGCACCGCTGGCCTGGGTCAGATTGGCGCCAGGGCCGTTGCGGCCACCGTTGTCATTCCAGCACTTGTAGGCAGGCATGGCAGCGGGGTAGGCAGCGTTGAACTGGACATAGGAAGGATCATGCTGGGATGCGGAGGCCAGATCCATCATGGACTGGTTGACGTTCAGCGGCGCGTTGTAATCGCCATCTGAGCCCGGGCCGGAGATCAGTTCCAGCAGCTCCAGCAACAGGGTCACACCCGCGTCAACGATCTGACCACCGATGCCGATGGCTGCCAACGTAGCCTTGAAGCCGTCAGCAAACTGGGTGCCTTCGTTCATGCAGTGGGCGCAGGAAACAGAAGCGATCCACTGGGGTTCCAGTGCAGCCACATACCGGGAAGCGGTGGCACCCTGGCTGTGGGCAATCAGGTTGACCTTGGAAGCGCCGCTCAGCGCCAGAATCTGGCGAATGCTGCTGCGCAGTTCCTCACCACGCTTCTCGTGCAGCGCAGCGGAACTCATGTTCACAACATACACTTCCGCGCCGCGGCTGCGCATGTTGCTGGTGATGAAGTACCAGTAGTCGACGATTCCCAGGATGCTGTCAAAGCCGAATGCTCCGTGCACCATCACGATGGGATACTTGGTTTTGGAGTAGGTGCTGGCTGCATTGGCCATCGGTGCAAGGAACACCGCCGCCAACACGAACACCAGAGCCGATAGCAAAGTGCGCTGTTTCATATTGCCTACCTTAGTCTGATCGTTTTTGTTGTGTTTATAGTTCTAGTGGCGTGTTTCGCAGGGACACGTAAACACTGTGGAACAGACTAAGGGAGGCATACCAGAGCGTGCTTGTGACAGCTGGCCAGATTAATGACTGATCGGGCCAGCGTTGAAATATTACATACTGGAACAAGGCGTTACGGAAGCACTACACAGGCGGCCGGATCTGACCGGAAATGTCCGTGCCAAAACGGCGTATGTTTGACGGCATAGCGGGCTCGTGCAAGAATTCCAGCCCTTTTTGGCCAATTCGGGCCATTTGTGGGGCTGATCTGTGTCGGCAAATACTGGAAATTGTCTACAGAATCCGGACGGTCCGGCAGCAGAGTCAATCACAAAATTCCAACACGTTCGGTATATTGCGGCCCAAGGCGGCTCACATATAATCCAGTGAACCCTGCAAGAACAAGAATAATAGCGAACAAGCAGACTATGGACCGAGACACCCCGATCATCCTGCCCGACTACGTCTTTTCCTATCTGGAGTTTCCCGAGAGGCTCGGCTTCACGCTGGACGACATCAGTCGCAAGGCAGGCATTGACCTGATTGGCTACAAGCACAACCCGCAGCCGATTTCGATCAACCACGCCGTCAAGCTGATCACCGCTGCCATGGACATGCTGAAAATGCCTTACAGCGGACTGGCGGTGGGGCAGCAGATGCGCCTGACGTGCCATGGCATGGCCGGCGTTTCGGCAATGGCACAGCCGACCTACTCCGAGTGCCTGCAAGCCGCCAGCCGGCTGTGCGAAAAGGCGTTCCCGCCGCTCACCATGGAATACTTCGAAACCCAGAACACGGTTGGACTGCGCATTCTGGAATGCATGTCGCTGGCCCCCGCTTCCCACTTTTTTATCGAGTCCATCACGGTAAATTTCTACAACATCCTGCACTTTCTGCTCGGCAGCGAATACGAGCCGGAATACATTGCATTTTCCTATCCGGAACCGAAATACAGTCAGGTGTATGCCCGCTATTTCAAATGCAAGGTCCGGTTCAATGCCGAACACACTGAATTCGTCGTGTCGAAACAGCTGGCAGCAACGGGAATTGCTGCTTGCAAACAAAGGAATAGCGCGCATGGCCGAACAGGATTTTCTGAAATCGCTGCCGTCGATCAACCTGAACTATCTGCCGAAAAAACTGCGTCTGATCCTGATGCAGAGTGTGGGTGCGTTTCCATCGCTGGAAACCGCTGCCCGCAAACTGGGAATGAGTGGCCGCACGCTGCGGCGCCAGCTCAACAGCCTGGGAACCAATTTCCAGAACGAACTGGATCTGCTGCGGCGGGAGTTCGCGATCAGCTATCTGACCAAGAGCGACAAGTGCATTACCGAAATTGCGCTGATGCTCGGCTTCTGCGATTCATCGGCGTTCAGCAAGGCATTCAAGAAGTGGACGGGGGAATCCCCCAGGGAATTCAAGAAAAATCACGCACTGGATCAGTTCCGTGAGTTTCTTGGTGATGGCGAGCCCACGCAATTGCAGGATGCGGAGCTCGTCTCGCCGGTGTGATCCTGACGGGACGTAGCGTTCCCGTCAGGTTGTGTCAGCTGCAGGCTGGAATCGCCAGCGCTGACTTTTGCCCTTCAGCGCCAGGACCGGATCGCCAGCTCGGTAAATTCCGATGCCTGCAGGCCGGTATTCATCTTCAGTTCGAGCGACAGCATTTCAGTGGCCTTGCCGTTGGTCTGGTTGCTCATCACCACCCGCGCCGGCTTCCAGTATTTGTTGTCGAACAGGCTGTAATCATGGGCTTCCATGGTTTTCAGCAATTTGCCGGACTGGTCGTAGAAATCCGCCTTGATCGGCCGGTAGTGTTCCGTGTCGATCCAGAGGCGGGTCTTGCTGTAGCTGCTTTCCATGCCCGCCCCGGGGAAACGGTCGATCACGAAGCAGGTCTGGCTGGCACAGGCTTCCTGGTTGATCAGGTCGAAACGGTACTGGCTGCTGTTCTGGTCCGACAGATCCTCGAAGGTGAATTCACTGCCCCGGAACGACGAGGTACGGTTTGCGCCCGTGATGCGCTTGAGCCGCTTGGTGGACGGCAGGTACAGCCACTGCTGGTCTGCTTCGCCGGCCTTGGCTTCGCTCAGGAGGGCGATGCCTTTCTCGCGCTGTGGTGCCGTGAAGATCGACAGGCTGTGCGAGGTGCCATCTTTTTCCACCAGCCCTTTCAGCAGCATTTCCCGCTCGCTTTTGCCGCCTTTTTCATCCACCAGCACCATCCGCACGCGATGGGTCATGTCCTGGAAACCGCTGGCATTCTGCTTGGCGCTCTCGATGATGTCCTTGCCCGTGAGCGGCGCTTCGGCGTGACTGAAGGTAGCCGTCAGCAGAAGCAGCGCGGCGATCAAAATTCGTGACATGAACAATTCTCCCGATTAAAAGTGGTAATACACATCGACCTGTACGTAGCTATCCCTTTCGATCAGGTTCATTTTTTGTGAGTTGTCTGAAATCCTTAACAGATCAAACATCGTCTGGGGCACCGTTGCAACATCAACGGTTGACCAGTAATCCGGCTGCTGCAACTGTTCGACGAACTCCAGAATCCGGTCATATTGCGGCTTGCTGACTGTGACATCGCCAATCAGGCTGAGCAGATAATCAATGGATTCAGGCGAGGCAGGATTTTCCTGCACGAGCTGTTCAAAAAACGGAATGTAATCGCGCGGATCATAGCGGTCATCATTGGCCATGAAGTACTGGCCTGTCAGATTCAGGGTCCAGCTTTCCCCGAATGTGTTGGTCCAGAACAGAGTGCCGAACATTTCGTCGTACTCGGTGTCTGCCACCACACCCAGGATCAGGTTGCTGTCCCGCGCATCATTCAGCGCCAGTCGCGCCGCCACACCCACATCATGATCGAGCAGGGTGCTGTAGATATGATCGCGGCTATCCCAGATCCCTTCCACATACCAGGTCACATCCATCGCAGAACCAAACACGGCGCCGAAGGTATATTCGAAACCGCCCGCCGCCGACTCAAACTGCTCCAGGGAACCGGTCTGATAGGTGTATTCGGCTTTCAGCAGCAGATCGTTCCAGGCGTACTGCCATTCCACGGACGACTGGTTGACCTTCTCGTAAACCGG
>JBMOPR010000696.1:5966-7636 GCA_049323075.1 Pseudomonadota bacterium | reverse complement strand
CTCATGCCGTACGTGATCCAGCGCACGTCGGCGCGCAGGAACAGTACGTTCAGCGACATCCACATAATCATCACCATTACCGTGCCATACCCCAGCACATACACCTGCGCCGGACCATAGCCATCACGCCAGCGCTTGACACCCAATACAAACAGATAAATGCCGATCACCAGCGCGAACAGGGTAATGACAATGTGCGACAGCATCAGCGGCGCCACCAGCACCAGCACGCTGAAGCCCATCATGCCCAGAAACATCACGGTGCCCACCATGTTCGCCGCCGGCCAGGTACGGCGGATGTCCAGAAATTCCAGTCCGAACAGGATGCCGGCACCCGCGCTCAGACAGATCGAGATCAACAGCCCGAGATCCTGCAATTCCAGCCCGATCCAGAAAGGTGCCAGGGTTCCGTCCATCGCTGTGGTATAACCCAGACCGCCGATCACGTGCAGAATGAAATACAGGTACACCGCTTCGCGGGTGGAGATGTAGATCATCAGATTGTAGAACAGCAGCGCGAAGGCCAGTCCATACAGAATGCCCAGCCCCCATTCCACCCGATGGCTCTTTTCGATATAGGGAATATTGTCGAAGGCACGCAGCGGAAAAATAACGTTCGAGGTGGAGCGCGCGCGGATCAGGCACTCGGTGGATCGGTAGGGTTCCAGATTCAGCGGCACCACATAGTTGCGCACCTTCACCACGCGGCTGGAGAACTGCACGTGATCGCCAGCGGGAAAATAGGTGGGTTCCTGCCCAGGCCCGAAGCAGAAAAATTCGATCTGGTCGAGGATGGGGTAGTCCACTTCCAGCAGGATCATGCGGCGAAAACCCAGCGCGTTCTGCATCACCACATGGAACCAGTGATGTCCGCGGGCAAATCCCATATTGGGCGACAGGCGTTCCATCGGCGCAAATTGGCCGTCACGCTGCGCGCCGCGGGCAGCCTCCAGTGATGAATGCTCGGTATCGTCATACCAGTGCGACATAAACGGCCCCAGATCGTAGCCGTCGAGGTGGCTGGGCAGTATCGCAATGATCGGGGCCGGCCGGCCGGCCTGGGAAGCGGAATGAGTGCTGGATGGGTCAGCCGCCTGCGTGACAACCGGTAACACCAGCAGCAACAGCCAGCACAGCAGATGAATGAACAGATGGGCTAGGCAATCGCCGACGAGATGTCCCTGCTTCACAATGGGATTCCATTATCCTTGTTCTCTGGTCCGCTAGAATATACCGCGCCGTCACTGGCTCAAAGCAGGTTATGGTGTTTCGCCCCAGATCCGGTCGAAAAAACGCGGTTCCGCAATATGGTAGCCCTGGGCATAGTCCACGCCCAGCTCGGCCAGCATGTCCACAATGGCCTCGTTTTCGACAAATTCTGCCACTGTCATCAAACCGAATACCCGCGCCACTTCCACGATCGCGCGCACCAGTGCCTGGTCCTCCGGCTCCTGCGGCAGATGGCGGATGAAGGAACCGTCGATCTTCACCATGTCGATGGGCAGCAGCTTGATCTGGTACAGCGACGAAAAGCCCACACCGAAGTCGTCAAGTGCAAACTGACAACCCAGTTTTTTCAGCTCGCGCATTTTGGTCGCGGTGGTGGCGGAATCCTGCACCGCGGCCGTTTCGGTGATTTCGAAAATGATCTGGGCAGGATTGATCTGGTA
>JBMOPR010000696.1:0-5956 GCA_049323075.1 Pseudomonadota bacterium | reverse complement strand
ATTGCTCGAATTTGAGGGCAATTTCATCATGCAGATTGGGATTGCGGAAGGACACACCGGACAGATTGATCGCGAACACCACCTCGATGTTGCGTACTTCCAGCTTCCGCTTGGCGGCAAACACCTTGTCGATGATCTGCAGGTCCACTTCCTGGATCAGGCCGGAATTTTCTGCTGACTGGATAAATTTGTAAGTGGGCAGCGGCTTGCCATTTTCGTCCATCACCCGCAGCAGCGCCTCGAAATGGCTGGGCGTTGTGGCGCCGATTTTCTGGATCGGCTGGAATGCAATGGTCAGACTGCCGGTGGCCAGCGCCTCCTTCACTTTTTCGTTCCAGTACACGCGTTCGTGGATGCGCTCGCGGTCCTGCTCTTCCAGCGAGAAAATGTGCCAGCCGTTGCGGCCCGCGTCCTTGGCCTGGTACATCGCAATGTCGGCGTTGGCCACCAGATCATCCACGTATTCGCCATGTTCGGGAAACAACGCAATACCGATGCTGGACGACACCCGGTGCAAACGCCCGGAACCCTGCACCTCGATGCTGGTCAGCGCCGAGCACAGCCGCTTGGCGACAGCTGCGATGGAATCCCGGTTCACTTCACGCACGATCATCGCAAATTCGTCGCCGCCCAGCCGGAAAATCTGGTCGGAATCCCGTGCCTCCAGTCGCAGCCGCTCCGCCACCCGCCGCAGCAGGTCATCGCCCACCTTGTGGCCGCTGGTGTCGTTTACGTCCTTGAACTGGTCCAGGTCGAAAAACAGGATCGCGCCTGTACGTTCATAACGCTTGGCATGGGCGATGGATTTCTGCAGCTCCTCACCAAAACGGCGGCGGTTGAACAGTCCGGTGAGCGGATCGTGGGACGCCAGCCAGCCCAGCCGTTCCTCGGCTTCCTTGCGCTCGCTGATGTCCAGGGCAATGCTGAGAATCTGGTGTTCTTCCTTCGATTGCGGCAGCAGCGAGTGGTACCAGGCCATGTGCAGCGTGGAGCCGTCCTTGCGCACCACCGCCGATTCGTGATGCAGCTCGTTGCGGAAGCCGTTGAGCAGTTCGTTCAGTTGAAAACGCAGATCGGGCAACTGCTCGCTTTCCGGCAGCAGTTTGAAGAAGGATTTGCCCAGCAGTTCAGGCGCGTTGAAGCCGGTGATCCAGGTGCAGTGCTGGTTGATCAGGGCGATGCAGCCGTTGCGGTCCTGGGTCAGGATCAGGGCGTGGGCGGTATCCAGCAGGCTGTGCACAAACTGCTTTTCCGCTTCCAGGTCGATGGTTTTCTTTTCCAGTTCCTCGGCGCGCAACCGCACTTCCCCCTGCAGGTCTTCCAGCAGATGGGACAGGCGCAGCGCGGCATCCGTCAGCATATCGCTTTCGTCATTGTAACGGTGGTCGCGATCCAGTGTGGCCAGCTGGCGCCGGATCTGGCCCAGACTGTCGGTGGCCAGCTGCGGCAGCACACCGGCAATGGAACGCAGCCGGTTCAGCGGGCTCCACAGGGTGGACAGCAGGATCAGCTCGGCAAACACCAGGCCGACGATGGCAAACAGGTTGAGACTGCGACGCACCGCCAGATACTGGACGTGTTCGGCTGTCACATCCGTCACGAACAACAGCTCGCCCTGGCGGGGAAAAACGGCGCCCCGCAGGGGCCGCAACACAAATTCGAAGCGTTTGCTGTCCGCTTCCAGCACCACGCCGTTGAACACGTCGGCGCGGGAATAGGTCCGAGCCATGGCCTGCAACAGCGGCAGATCCCGCGCCTGATCCAGTTGCGACACGATGACACTGCCCCACTCGTCCAGGCTGTTCTCGCGGGTTTCCGGCGGCGTATTCCGCCGCACCGAAATCGCAATGCGGGACCGGTTCAGATCCTGAAAGCGGCTCACCAGCGCCTGCAGGGAACCGCTCAGCACCAGCATGCCCCGGGCGGACGCGTCGCTGCCGGCGCCAGGAAATGCCAGCGGTGTCACCACGTAGATTTCACACAGATCAAAGCACGCCAGCATCCAGTGCGCCTGGCCGTCCTGATGATATTTTTCCAGCAGTTCCGGTGGAATGCGCGGATCACCGCGCCACATCAGGGCTTCGTCCTCCGGGGTGAACACCACCGCCGAACGCAGGGCAAAATCAGCGCCGATTTCGTCCCAGTAGGGCTGCACACTGGCCGTCAGCGCGTCGCGGTCCCGCCGCTGCAGCGCATCCGCCACACCCTGGACATTGACAAACGTACGCGCCAGGGACTGGGTACGCACCGCGATCCGCTGCAGCAGGGCGTCCACCTGCTCCACATTGCGCTGGGTGCGCTCACGACCCAGATCCAACAAACGCTGGTGCGAAAAATAGCCAGATGTCAGCGTGAAGACCGTGAACACCAGAATCAGCAACAGGCTGGTATAGACGAAGGCCTTCCACTTAAGACTGAAAAATCGTTTTGCCACTTGTAGGGGTACTCACCCTTTCCCGGTTCGCTCCTAACCAGTATAGAGAGGGATTTGCCCGATCACCCCCGAACCGGAAAGCTAATCAACCTAGGCTAATTGACAGCCCTATTCACTCAACTAGGCTTTTACGGAGTACCCACCTGCTTTTCCGCGTCCGGAGGAATGGCTTCTGTCTTCGCGTACCCAGGCCCTGCCCTCTTCTACCCGACGTCCTGCCCGTCCGCCTCGCGCGCTTTGGCTGGTCTGCCTGCTGCTGTGGTGCTGCCTGGCACGGGCGGCAGATAATCCAGCCGACATGCCAACGGTGACCCTGACGCCGCAGCTGGAGCGGATCATCCTGAACAGCCAGACCCATCACCACATCGACGAATCCGGCGAGGCCTCGCTGGCCCAGATACAGCGGGCACCGGCCAGCAGCTGGCTGCACAACCCCCTGGGTACCATCAATTTCGGCCAGTCCTCCTATCCCTACTGGTTCCGCACCCGCATCACCGGCCTGGACCAGCTGCCACAAACCACCTACCTGCGCGTCGACTACGCCCACCTGGACGAACTGGATATCTTCCTGGTACGCGACGGCGGCATTGTGGAGCAGTACCACACCGGTGACACCACCCCGTTTTCCAGCCGTCCGATTCCCTATCGCACCTATCTGGTTCCGTTAAGCGCGCAGCAGGGAAGCAGCGTGGAAATCTACGTGCGCATCGCCACCGAGGGCCCGATCCAGGCGCCAATGGACATCCTCACCCGTGCGGAGCTGGACCGGCAGGACAAACTGAATTTCCTCTGGTTCGGCGCCTATTTCGGCATCATGATCATCATGCTGTTCTACAACAGCCTGATCTTCGTGTTCGTGCGCGATCTGAGTTATTTCCTTTACCTGCTGTACATCGGTGCCACGGCGTTCCTGCAATTCACCCTGCACGGGTTCAGCTTTCAATATCTGTGGCCGGAAAGCACCAGCCTCAACAACAGCATGATCCTGGTGCTGACGGGATTGATGCCCTTCACGGCCATCGCCTTCGTCTGGCGTTTCATCGGACTGACCCAGTTGGGCACCCGCCTGGAAAAATCGGCCCTGCAACTGCTGTATGCCGGCTTCGGCGTCGTGGTGGTAGGCGCCTTCACGATGCACTACATGACCGTGCTCAAGCTGGCGCACACGCTGTCGTTCCTGGCGGTCAGCCTGGGTTTTTATCTGGGCTTGAAATACTGGATCAAGGGCGTGAAGGCGGCGCGCATTTTCGCCCTGGCCTGGTTTGTCTACCTGGTGTTCATCCTGCTCTACCTGCTGGACATCAAGGGCATCATCCAGCCGAATGTCATTTCCCAGCATGCGCTGGAAATCGGCTCCGCGCTGGAACTGGTGCTGCTGTCGCTGGCGTTTGCCGACCGGCTGAATACCGAGAAAGAATTACGGCTGCAGGCGCAATTGAAACTGAACCAGGATCTGGACCTGCTGGTGCGGGAACGCACCGAGGAGCTGGAGCATGCCAACCGGAAGCTGAAGGAAGTGAGCATCACCGACGGTCTCACCGGCCTGTACAACCGGCGCCATTTCGACGACGTGTTTGGCAGCGAATACCAGCGCGCATTCCGGGAAAAGCAGCCATTAGCTGTCATCATGATCGACCTTGATCACTTCAAGCAGATCAATGATGCCTACGGCCATCCGTTCGGCGACCTGTGCCTGCAGCGGGCGGCAGAAGTGATTCAAAACGCGATCCGGCGTCCACCGGATCTGGCGGCGCGCTATGGCGGCGAGGAATTCGTGGTACTGCTGCCGAACACGGACACGGCCGGTGCTTCCTGCGTGGCGGAAACCATTCGCCGCAACCTGGAAGCCACGGTGGTGAACGACGGCAATCACAGCGTGCATCTGACGGCCAGCCTGGGCGCGGGTGCCGAGATTCCGCCGGCACGGCAGGATCTGGAAAAGCTGTTAAAACGGGTGGACCATTGCCTGTACCAGGCCAAGCATGGCGGGCGCAATCAGGTGGTGGCCGCTGCTCACGGCGGGCCGGCAGCCCTGTCGGCCTGAGTGCACCGTTTACCAGTGCATCACCTTCTTCACGAACGGCAACGTGATCAGGCGCTGCTCCCGCAAAGATTGCTGGTCCAGCCGGTTCAGCACTTTCTGCAGTGACACCATGTCACGGCTGGACCGCTGCAGGATATAAGCCGCCACATCGTCTGCCAGCGCAAAACCGCGACTCTGGGCCGCCCGCTGCAGCACCCGGCGCTTGTCGTCGTCCCCCAGGGGCTGGATCGCATAAAGCTCCATCGCCGCAAAGCGGGACCGCAGATCTTCCAGCCCGATATTGAGCTGGCGCGGTGGCGCCGACGCCGCCAGCAGCAGACAACCGCCCTGCTCCCGCAGCCGGTTGTATAGATGAAACAGCTGTTCCTCCCAGGCAGGCTGGCCCAGCAGCCGGTCCAGGTCATCGATGCAGAGCAGTTCCACATCCGACAATTCCTGCAGGACATCGGCGTGCAGTGACTGCAGTTCCCGCCCTGATACGAACAGACAGTGCAGGCCGGCCTGCTGCGCCGCCAGACACACCGCCTGCAGCAGATGACTCTTGCCCGCCCCTGCGGCACCGCTCAGAAACAGCCAGCCCGGTTCGCGCCCGTTCGCAATCTGGTGCAGCCGGTGCAGCAGCTGCTCGTTGCCGGACGCATTGAAGGATTCGAAATCGAAGTCCGGCACGCCGGACAGCGGCAGGGTCAGCTGCGGATGCAGGTTGTCGGGATGCAAACGGTCAGACACGGTTGCGCCATCCCTCCAGCCCCATGTGCAGGTATTGCAGCAGGCTGATCACGCACAGCGCCAGCAGCACCCAGGGATACACCACGAAAAACAGCGGCGGCAGCGGCAGAAACACCAGATTCGCCAGCACCGCCAGCCCCACCAGGATCAGGCAGAAGGTGCAGACCTTGCTGAGCAGCGTGGGCTTGCCATCGTATTTTCCAACGAGGAACCAGTAAGCGATGGCACAGCTGAAAATCAGCAGATCCCGCACCACTACCACCGTCACCAGCCACAGGGGCATCTGCTCCAGCGCACCCAGTGCGACATAGGTGGTGATCAACAGGATCTTGTCCGCCACCGGATCAGCGATGGAACCAAAGCGCGAGCGCCACTGGAAATAGCGGGCCAGAAAGCCGTCCAGCCCGTCGGTAAAACCTGCCACGAACAGAATGACCAGTGCGGCAGCGAACTCCCGCTCCATCATGCACAGCGCAAATGGCACCACCAATATGATGCGCAGTATGGTGAGTGCATTGGGAAGCTGCCGCAGATACGACATCAGAGCCAACCCCGCGCGTCAGCCCTGCCAGCGGTAATAAATAACGACTGGACCGCTGGGCGCCTCGTTCGGGGCCGGGGCAGCGACTCCATCCGGGATCGGCGGCGTCTCCACCACGCTGGGTACCAGTTTCCCATCCACCCGGAACACCTGGCGCAGGGCATCCAGGCCGGTTTCCAGGGTCAGCACGAATTCGGCATGATCCGCC
>JBMOPR010000695.1:0-7708 GCA_049323075.1 Pseudomonadota bacterium | reverse complement strand
CTGGATTTCATTCAGCACAATGAAGGTTTCGATCGTGGCCTGTTCACCGGCCTGGTGGGCTGGAGCGGTGCCCACGGCGATGGCGAGTGGGCCGTCACCATCCGCTGCGCTGAAGTGACGGCGGACAGTGTGACCTTGTATGCAGGCGCCGGCGTGGTGGAAGGGTCTGACCCTGTGCTGGAACTGGCGGAGACCACCGCGAAAATGCGCACGATGCTGAGCGCACTGGGCCTGGAACCGGGTTTGGAATCCGTGCTGGGAGCGCTGGCGTGAGCACACTGGAATTGCAGGGCTGGACACCCTGGCCCGAGGACTTCGCCCGCCTGTACCGCGAACTGGGCTATTGGCGCGGCCAAACCCTGGCGGATCTGCTGGCAGACCGCGCGCACCATCAGCCGCAGCGTCTGGCGCTGGTGTGCGGCGAGCGGCGCTGGACGTACCGGGAATTGCACCGGCAGTCGCTGCAACTGGCACTGGGGCTGCACCGGCTGGGCATTCAGCGGCAGGATCGCGTGATCGTGCAACTGCCCAATGTCGCCGAATTTTTCACGGTGTGCTTTGCGCTGTTCCGCCTGGGCGCGCTGCCGGTGTTTGCCCTGCCCGCCCACCGCCGCGCCGAGATCACGCATTTCTGCGAACTGGCGCAGGCGAAGACCTGGATCGTGGCGGAGCGGGATGGCGGTTTTGATTTCCGCGAACTGGCACGGCAGGTAGCGAGTGCAGTGCCGTCTCTGCAGCAGGTTGTGGTGTGGGGTGACGCGGGGGAATTTATCGCGCTGGATTCGTTGCTGGCGACGGTGGATGAGCCGGCTTTTTCGCAAACAGTTTTATCGGGAACCGATTTTACTGGAACTGCTTTCTCAGAAACGGCGCCGCCGGAAGATACTGCATTGGTGGCACAGGCATTGGTGGAAAAGGCTTCGGTGGAACAGGCACTGCCGAGCGGCCCTGCTGCCAGCGACGTCGCGTTCCTGCAACTGTCCGGCGGCAGCACCGGTCTGCCGAAACTGATTCCGCGCACGCACGATGATTACCTTTATAGCGTGCGCGCCAGTGCAAGCATCTGCGCGCTCGATCAAAACAGCGTGTATTTGTGCGCGCTGCCCGCCGCGCACAACTTTCCGTTGAGTTCGCCGGGCACGCTGGGCACCTTTTATGTCGGCGGAACTGTGGTGCTGGCACGCCGCCCCGCGCCGGATGACTGCTTTCCGCTGATTGCAAAAGAAAGCGTGACGGTGACGGCACTGGTGCCTCCGCTGGCGATGGTGTGGCTGGACGCTGCCAGCAAACGCAGAAGCGATCTGCACAGCCTGCAGCTGTTGCAGGTGGGCGGCGCCCGCTTCAGCGCCGAAGCCGCGCGTCGCGTCAAACCCGTGCTGGGCTGTCGCCTGCAGCAGGTGTTCGGCATGGCGGAAGGACTGGTGAATTACACTCGCCTGGACGACAGCGATGACGTCATCGCCACCACGCAAGGCCGCCCCATTTCCCCCGCCGATGAAATCCGCGTTGTCGACGACGAGGACCAGCCGGTGCTGCCGGGGGAACCGGGCCACCTGCTCACACGCGGCCCATACACCATTCGCGGCTATTTCCGCGCCGACGAACACAACCAGCGCGCGTTCACGGCGGATGGCTTCTACCGCACCGGCGATATCGTGCGGCAACTGCCCGGCGGCCATCTGGTCGTGGAAGGCCGCGCCAAGGACCAGATCAATCGCGGCGGCGACAAGGTGGCAGCAGAGGAAGTGGAAAATCATTTGCTGGCGCACCCGGCCGTGCACGATGCGGCACTGGTGGCCATGCCCGATGCGTTCCTGGGGGAAAAAACCTGCGCCTTCGTGGTGACACGCGGCGATGCACCCCGCGCCATCGAGCTGCTGCGTTTTCTGCAGGAACGCGGCCTGGCCGGCTACAAGATTCCCGACCGCATCGAATTCATTGCCCAGCTACCGCAAACCGGCGTGGGCAAGGTGAACAAGCGCGAACTGCGCGAACGCATTGCCCAGCTGCTGGGCGCCACTGCGGTCTACCAGATCGCGCCCGTGAAAAACAAAGCCCTGCAAACAGCATCAGCGGAGTAAACCCACACCATGAGCATTCCCCGCATTGCAACTTATATTCTGCCGGACACTCAATCCCTGCCCGCCAACCGCGTGGACTGGCAGGCCGATCCGCAGCGCGCCCTGTTGCTGATTCACGACATGCAGGATTATTTTCTGGATTTTTTTGATGTGGGCGCGGAACCGGTCAGCACGCTGGTGGAGAATATTCTACGCCTGCGTCGCTGGTGCGATGGCGCCGGAGTGCCGGTGCTATACACCGCGCAACCGCCGCAACAATCCGCACAGGAACGTGGGCTGTTGCAGGACTGGTGGGGCCCAGGCATAACAGCGGCGCCCGAGCGCGCACCGATTTATTCCCCGCTGGCACCTCGCCCGCAGGACACCGTGCTCACCAAATGGCGATACAGCGCCTTCGCCCGCAGCGATCTGCAACAGCGCATGCAGGACATGCAACGCGACCAGCTCATCATCTGCGGCATCTACGCTCATATCGGTTGCATGACCACGGCCGTGGAAGCCTTCATGCATGACATCCAGCCGTTTTTTGTGGCCGATGCCCTCGCCGATTTTTCGCTGCTGCAGCATCGCATGGCACTGGACTGGGTGTCGCAGCGCTGTGGTCTGGTGTTGTCCACGGATCAACTGATCCGTCAATTATGCCCGCCTCCGCCGCTCCCGCAATCGCTGGACGAATTGCGCGGGCAGGTGGCAGCGCTGCTGCAGCTGAATCCGTCCGACCTGCAACCCGACGATGATCTGTTGTTGATGGGGCTGGATTCGATCCGGCTGATGAGCTTGGTGGAAAACCTGCGCCATGCCGGCGCGGACATTGAATTTGTCGATCTGGCGGAGCGGCCGACGCTGGCGGAATGGTGGGAACGGCTGGGTGCGATTTATGCCTGAGCATGAGCGCGCTGCTGTTACTGTTTCCGGTGAGCGACTGGCTTTGTCCGCCGCGCAGCTGGGCATCTGGATCGGCCAGCAACTGGACCGCAACAATCCTGCCTACTGGACGGCGGAAGCAGTGGAACTTCAGGGTGAACTGGACGCTAACCGGTTTGCGCAAGCTGTGCAGAATACCGTGAACGAATGCGAAGCCCTGCAGATGCATTTTCACTGCGAGGGCGAGCAGGTGTGGCAGGAACCGGCGCGCACGACGCAGACAATCTGGCAGATACTGGATTTCACTGCCGCCAGTGCCGACGCCTGGCAGGCAGCGCAGAAATGGATGCAAATACAACTGCAACAACCCGCCGATCTGGAACAGGGCCCGTTGTTCAGCAGCGCCTTGTTGCGGATTGGACCACAGCGGCATCAGTGGTTTTTGCGTGCGCATCATATCGTGCTGGATGGCTTTGCCTTTGCGCTGGTCGCCCGTCGGGTTGCTGCATGGTACAGCGCGTTGATTGGCGGCGACACGGCTGCAGGGATTTTGAAGCCTGCTCGTGCACCGGCCGCGTTCGCGCCGGTGATCGCCGAAGATCAGACCTATCAAAACTCACCGGAGTTTCACCGCGATGGCGAATTCTGGCGCCAGCGTCTGCAGGATGCTCCTGCACCGCCACGACTGGCAACCTTACAACCCGTGGGATATGCCGTGGTGCGCGTGCGCAATCATCTGCCTGCCGGCAGCATGCAGCGTTGCCAGCAAGTTGCCACCGGCGCGGGCGTGGACTGGCCGTCCTGGATGCTGGCCACGATCATCGCGTGGCTGCACGCTGCCACCGGCCGCACCGACATCACCCTGGGACTGCCCATCATGGGTCGCATGGGATCGGCGGCGCTGAACGTGCCCTGCATGCACATGAATATCGTACCGCTGCGAATTCACGTGAACCTGAACGATTCGATAGCCGAATTGGCGCGAAAAATTGCGGCGGAGATGAAAGCCATCCGGCCTCATCAGCGTTATCGCTACGAACAGCTACGTCGCGATCTGGGTTTGCTGAACAGCGACCGGCGCCTGTTCGGTCCGGTCATCAATATCATGCCGTTCGACCGGCCACGCACCTTTGCCCATCTTGCCAGTGTGACGCATCCAATATCCGCCGGGCCGGTGGAGGATCTGGCCATCAGCATCACGCCGCAGGGTGACCAGGTACGGCTGGATTTTGAAGGCAACGGGCTGGCCTGGACCGACACGCACCTGCAACAACGCTGTAACGAATGGCAGGCACTGCTGGAGCGCGCATTGCAACAACCCGCCCAGCCGTGCGCGCAACTGCTGCTATCAGTGGAGATTGCATGGAACGCGTCACTGCTGCGCGGCGCTCCGCTGATTCCACCACCGCAACCCGTTACCCAACGCTTTCTGCAACAGGCGCTGGCCAGTCCTGACCGCGTGGCACTGGAACAGGAAGGCTCACCACCGCTGACCTATGCGCAACTGTTGCACGCCGTGCAATGTCTGGCGGACCAGTTGCGCGGGCACGGCATCGGCACGCACAGCCGCGTGGCATTGTTGCTGCCGCGCACACCCGACACCATTGCTGCCATGCTGGCCGTACTCTGGACCGGCGCTGCCTACGTGCCGCTGGACCCGGCCGGCCCACCGGAGCGACAACAGCATGTGTTGACGCACGCACAACCGCATCTGCTGCTGACGCGGCCTGCCGGGCTGGATCGCATCGCACCAGAAATACGACGACAGTGCATCGTATGGGCGCAGGAAAATTTCATCGACGGTTCTGTTTCTCACCAAAGTTGCGTTCAACAAAATATTCCGGCGCTGCGCGAACCGGTTACAGCCGGCGACGGGCATCCGGCCTACATCATCTACACCTCAGGCTCCACGGGTACACCCAACGGCGTGGTGATCAGCCAGGCCGCCCTGGCGCATTTTATTGCCGCCAGCGCGACCCGCTACCACATGCAGCAAGACGACCGTGTTCTGCAGTTCGCACCGTTGCATTTCGATGCCTGCGTGGAAGAAATATTCCTGCCGCTGTGCACGGGCGCGCGACTGGTCCTGCGCACGGACACCATGCTGGATTCCATTCCCCATTTTCTGCAGGCCTGCGCGCAACAGCGCATCAGTGTGCTCGATCTGCCCACGGCCTTCTGGCACGAACTGGTGTATTGCATGGACACTACCGCGCACCTATTGCCGGACACCTTGCGCCTGGTCATTATCGGCGGTGAGGCCGCCCTTCCCCAGCCGGTTCAGCGCTGGCGCGCGCGGGTAAATCCGTCGGTGACACTGTTGAATACCTACGGCCCTACCGAAACCACCGTGGTGTGCGCAACCGCCGTGCTGGCCGGTGCCCACTGCGTTTATTACGGCGATGAATCAATTCCGGTCGGAGCACCCTTGCCCGGCCTTGATTTGATAATTGTGGATGAACATCTGCAGCCCGTTCCGCAGGGTGATGCCGGAGAACTGTGCGTACTGGGGCCGACACTTGCGCTGAACTATTTCGGCAACCCGGAACTGACTGCCACCCGTTTCACCAAACTGGATTGCCTGCCGGAATCGCCACGCGCTTACCGCACCGGCGACCGCATGCGTTTGGTTGCCAACGGCCAACTGCTGTATCTGGGCCGGCTGGACGACGAACTCAAACTCAGCGGCCAGCGCGTGTCGCCCGCCGAAATCGAATCGGCCCTGTCCCGTTGCCCCGGCATCAGCGACGGTGTGGCGCTGGTGGTGGACAGTGTTACCGGCGCCAAGCAGATTGTGGCCTGTGTCATTCCGGCAGCAGATACAGCTCCGGATATCGCTCAGCTGCGCCGCTGGCTGGCACAGTATCTGCTACCCGCTGCCGTGCCCCGTCATTTTCTGTTTGTTACGCAGTTCCCGAAAAATGCCAACGGCAAAATCGACCGGCGCCAGTTGCGCGAACGCTGGCACAGCCAGCAAGCCTCCACCGATCCCACCCTTATCACCGGCGCTGAATCGGAACTGGAACGCACCATCATTCACGTCTGGCGCGATATCCTCGGCAGCGTGCAGATCGACCGCCATAGCGATTTTTTTGCCCTCGGCGGAAAATCTCTGCAGGCCATTCAGGTGATCAACCGGCTGAGCCGACAGCTGCAACGGGAACTGGCGGTGTCGGCACTGTTTCGGCATCCATCGGTCAGCGCGCTGGCACATTATCTGGAAAACACCGCCACCAGCATTTGCGAACCATCCGCTCCCCGCACGCAGGATCTTGCGCCGCTGATTCAGCTGCAATCCGGCCAGGGCAACGCCCTGTTCTGCGTGCATCCGGCCGACGGCGTGAGCTGGTGTTACCTGGGATTGCTGCGGCATCTGCCGACCATCCCTATTTACGGTTTGCAGGCAGAGGGATTGACCGGCGCGCTGCCTGCGGATTTCGACACCATGATCGAGCGCTATTGCGAACGCATATTCGCGCAACAAGCGCAGGGCCCATATCAATTGCTGGGCTGGTCCTCCGGCGGCGGCATCGCCCACGCCATTGCAGCACGGTTACAACAGGAAGGGCACACCGTTGCGCTGCTGGCCACGATGGACGCCTACCCGGCCGGCTGCTGGGCGGACGCGCCCGCGCCCACTCGCCGCGATGCCATCCGCATGTTACTGGATGACAGCAAAAACGCCTTTGACGCCGATGGCAATGTTCTCGGTGAGACTCAACTGCTGGCGCAGGTTCTCGCCAGCGATCACGCGCTTGCGGCATTGGGCGAAACGCAGATCAATCGCATGATCGACACCACATTGCATGGCATGCAGCTTTACCGGCGCGCGCGGCATCCCCACTTCAACGGCGACCTGCTGTTTTTCAACGCGGCACGCCGCCTGCCTGGACAGCCGGAATGGACCGCGTGGCGCGATTTCATTGGCGGGCACATCCAGGTGGTGAATATCGACAGCGATCATTTCGCCATGCACCTGCCGCGCGCCGCTGCGCAGATCGGTGCCGTACTGGCGGCCAAGGTAAGCAGCTAGTGGAATTCTATGACAAAATCGTGCTGGTGACCGGCGCCGCGCAGGGCATTGGCGCCGCTGTGGCAGAGCACTTTTCCCGCGCCGGCGCCCGCGTCACGATGCTCGATTGCCGGCCTGATATCACTGACTGTGCCACACAACTGGCCCGCCGCACTGGAGGCATTGCACTGGGATTGCCAGTGGATGTCAGCGATGCCGCGGCCGTCGCAAATGCAGTACAAACCGTGGAAATGGACATGGGTCCCATCGATATTCTGGTCAACGTGGCGGGCATTCTGCGCATGGGACCGTTGCTGGACATGAGCGCGACGGACTGGTCGCGCACCTTCGCCATAAACTGCGACGGCGTGTTCAATCTCAGCACGGCTGTTGCGCGCAACATGGTGCAACGGCGGCGCGGCTGCATCATCACGGTGGGATCGAACGCCGCCGCCACGCCGCGCATGAATATGGGCGCTTACGCCGCTTCAAAAGCCGCCACTCACCAGTTCACCCGCTGCCTCGGCCTGGAACTGGCGCCGTTCGGCATTCGCTGCAACATCGTATCGCCCGGCTCCACCGACACGCCGATGCAGCAACAGTTGTGGACGACACCCAACGGTCATGCATCGGTACTGGAAGGCTCACTGGAAAAATTTCGCCTGGGTATTCCGCTGCAGCGCATTGCCACGCCAGACGACATTGCCGCCGCCGTCGCATTCCTCGCCAGCGACCGCGCGCGTCACATTAC
>JBMOPR010000694.1:0-7742 GCA_049323075.1 Pseudomonadota bacterium | reverse complement strand
TCCTGTTCATGGTCAGCGGCATGGAAATCGTGCAGGGCTGGCTGCCGCAATGGATGCCGGAATCGGTTTCGACCGCCGTGGCCGCGCTGAGCTACATCACCCATTTCAATTCCATCTCCAAGGGCGTGCTGGATCTGCGTGATGTCTTTTATTTTGTGTTTTTGATCGGTGGCTGGCTGATTGCGAATGCCATTGTCATCGACATGAAAAAAGCGAATTGAGAAGGAGCCGACGCGATGCGAGTCAATAAATGGTTTTCCGGCGCTGGCCTGATCCTGCTGGCACTGGTGGTGTTGTTCTCCACCCTGTTCACCGACTGGCTGTTCAAAGGCGTGCGCTTCGATCTCACCGAAGGCAACCTGTACACCCTGTCCGACGGCAGCAAACAGATCGTGCGCGACATCCAGCAACCGGTGGAGCTGCAGTTCTACTTCTCCCAGGAAGCAACCCGCGATGCGCAGGGCTGGCGCACCTATGCCAAGCAGGTGCGTGAGCTGCTGGAGGAGTTTGCCCTGGCCTCAAACGGCAAGCTGAAACTGCATGTGATCGACCCGGAGCCGTTCTCGGAAGAGGAGGACCGTGCTGCCGCGTTTGGCCTGCAGGCGATCAATGCCGGCGGTGGCGAGGAGAAAGTGTTTTTCGGTCTGGTAGCGCAGGTGCAACCGCCCAAAGCGGAAGGCGATGCCAAACAGGACGGTGACGACAAGACAGCGGAAGAAAAACCCGAGCCGCGCACCGAAGTGATTCCCGTATTCCAGCCCGACCGGCAGGAATTCCTGGAATACGACATTGCCAAACTGGTGTATCAGGTCAGCCAGCAGCAGAAGCCGAAAGTCGCGCTGCTGACGGATCTGGAAGTGCAGGGCGGTTTCGACATGATGATGCGGCAGCCGTCGCAGCCCTGGGCCACCATCTCCCAGCTGGAGCAGTTGTTCGACGTGCAGAAACTTACTGGCACGGAGCAGGAAATCAGCACCACTGATTATCAACTGCTGCTGGTGATCCATCCGAAAAACCTGTCCGACGCCATGCTGTTCGCCATCGACCAGTATGTGCTGCGCGGAGGCCATGCCCTGATTTTTGTCGATCCCTTTGCCGAACAGGAAAAGGGTCTCACCTCGACGGATCGCGCATCGGACCTGAACCGGTTGTTCAAGGCCTGGGGCGTGGACTATGACAAGACGAAAGTGCTCGGCGACGCGCAACTGGCGTTGCAGGTGGGCATGGGGCAGGGGCGTGCGCCGGTGCGGCATCTGGCAATCCTGCAATTGAGCGACCGCAATCTGGCCCGCGACAACATGATTGTCAGCAAGCTGGAGACGCTGCATATGTCCAGCGTCGGTTTCGTTGCTCACGCCAAGGACGCCAAAACCACCTTTGAACCCTTGCTGAGCAGCTCCGAACACGCGATGGCCTTTGATGCCGAGAAGCTGGCAATGATGCAGGATCCCCGCGAACTGACGCAGGGCTTCACCCCCAGCGGCACGCCCTTCGTGCTGGGGGCGCGGGTGACCGGCGATGTGCAGAGCGCGTTCCCGGACGGCGTCCCGCAGTCGGAAGGTGCGGCGGAGGCTGGCCAGGGCAAGCCGGATGCCAAGGTGGCGGAGAAGACACCGGCCAAGGCTGACGATGAATACCTGAAAGCCTCGCTGAAGCCGATCAACGTGGTGATCGTGGCGGACACCGATTTGCTGACCGACCGTCTCTGGGTGCAGGTGCACCAGTTCTTCGGCCAGCAGGTGGCGCAGCCCTTCGCCGACAACGGCGACTTCTTCTTCAACAGCGTCGATGTGCTGTCTGGCAGCGCCGACCTGATCGGCATCCGCGGTCGTGGCCGCTTCTTCCGCCCGTTCACCGTGGTGCAGGACATGCAGCGCAACGCGGAAGCATCATTCCGGCAGGTGCAGGAATCCCTCACGGCGCGGCTGCAGGAAATCGAAGGCAAGCTGGCTGAGCTGCAGCAGAAGCAGGGCGAGGATGGCAATGTCATTACCCTGACACCGGAAATGCAGTCCGACCTGCTCAAGTTCCAGCAGGAAAAGCTGCAGATCCGCAAGCAGCTGCGCGACGTGCAGCACCAGCTGAACCAGGATATCGACCGGCTGGACTTCAGGCTCAAGCTGATCAATATTGCAGGGGTACCGCTGCTGCTCACACTGTTGGCGATCGTGATTGCGGTGTACCGGCGCAAGCAGATGCGCCGCATTGCATGACCTGAGCGAGTCCACCGCGACCTTTCAATGGATGCAACCCTGATCGATCAGGCCCTGGCCGCAAGGCCGGGGCCACCTGCCCAGCCTCCACCCGCCCGTCTGGTGGTCGGTTTCAGCGGTGGCCTGGATTCCACCGTGCTGCTGCAGCTGGCGCGGCAATGGCGCCATCATCATTCTTCCACCCTGCTGCTCGCTCTTCACATCAATCATCAACTACACCCTCATGCCGAAGATTGGCAGTGGCAGTGCGCCGAACTGTGCAAACACTGGCAGGTGCCGTTTGTGGCGCAGGCCGTTGCCATCGATCGCACCCGGTCCAGTCTGGAGCAATCCGCCCGTGCCGCCCGCTATGCCGCCTTCCACCAGCATTGCCAGCCGGGCGATGTGCTGCTGCTGGCCCATCACCGCGATGATCAGGTGGAAACGCTGCTGCAGCGGCTGTTGCGGGGGAGCGGTCCGCTGGGGCTGGGGGGAATGGGCGTGTTCAGCCAGCAGCAGGGACTGACTATCCTCCGGCCGCTGCTGGATATCGACCGGACCGACCTGGAACAACACGCCCGCGAGCACCAGTTGCGCTGGATTGACGACCCGTCCAACGCCGACAGCCGCTTCGAACGCAATTTCCTGCGCCACGACGCATTGCCGCTGCTGCGTTCCCGCTGGCCGCAGCTGAACCAGACCCTGGCACGGTCGGCCCGCCTGAACCGGGAAGCAGCAGAGCTGCTGGATGAACTGGCGCAAGGCGATCAGGGCGAACCGGCAACAGACGGCTGCCTGTCGCTGGCGCGCCTGAACAATTTGAGCGAGGCCCGTGCCCGCAACCTGATCCGCTACTGGCTGCGGCAGCAGGGCGCCTCCTTGCCCAGCGAGGTTCAGCTGCAGCGGGTGCTGGATGAAATCGTCCCCGCTGCCGACGATGCCCGGCCGGAGCTGGTCTGGGGCGGGCAGTCCATCCGCCGCTACCGGGATGCCCTGTTTTGCGTGCCGGATCTGCCGCCACCGGCACCCCATCCACAGGCGTTTGATCCGTCTCGGCCGCAGCAAACCCGTCTGGCAGGGACGCTGGTCGGCATCGAAGGGCAGGGCACTGCTTTCTCCCGCACCGCCCTGCAGACCGGCCCACTCACCCTGCGTTTCCGCCAGGGCGGGGAAACGGCCAAACCCGCCGGCCGTCATACCCGTTCCCTCAAACAGTGGCTGCAGGACCACCGGGTGCCGCCCTGGTGGCGCGACCACTGGCCGATCTTGTACGTGAATGATCAGCTGGCGGGCCTGCCGGGCCTGTTCGTCTGCGAAGGATTCCAGCCGCCGACGCCTGCCGACGCCCTCTGGTTCGACTGGCAACCACCCCGCTTACAGGGCTGATTCCATGATCCGTCGCGTTGAGTCAGGCGCCCTGATCGGGTAAACTTGCCTCCCATCCTGAGTCTGGCCATCTGAGTCCGGCTCCGTGGCCCGCCGGGTCGCCGCAACCTGTTTCCATTCTCCGCTCACACTGGTACGTCGATGACAAAATACATTTTTGTGACGGGTGGTGTTGTGTCTTCCCTGGGTAAGGGAATCGCAGCTGCCTCTCTGGCCTCTATTCTGGAAGCGCGCGGGCTCAAAGTTTCAATGATGAAACTGGACCCCTACATCAACGTCGACCCGGGCACCATGAGCCCCTACCAGCATGGCGAAGTGTTCGTCACCAATGACGGCGCCGAAACCGACCTGGACCTTGGCCATTACGAACGCTTCATTCGTAATACCATGACCAAAAAGAACAACTTCACGTCCGGCCGCATCTATCTGGACGTGATCGAGAAGGAGCGCCGGGGCGATTACCTGGGCGCCACCATCCAGGTCATTCCCCACATCACCGACGAAATCAAGAACCGCATCGTCAACAGCGATCTGGGCGTTGATGTGCTGATCGTGGAAATCGGCGGCACAGTGGGCGACATCGAATCGCAGCCGTTTCTGGAAGCCGTCCGTCAGTTGCGGGTGGAACTGGGTTCCAATAACTCCGTGTTCATTCACCTGACCCTGGTGCCCTACATCGATACGGCAGGAGAAACCAAGACCAAGCCCACCCAGCATTCGGTGAAGGAACTGCGTTCCATCGGCTTGCAGCCCGACGTATTGCTATGCCGTTCCGACCACAAAATTCCGGATTCCTCCCTCGACAAGATCGCCCTGTTCACCAACGTGGAACGGCGCGCGGTCATTGCGCTGCAGGATGTGAACACCATCTATAAAATCCCGTCCGTGCTGCATGCGCAGGGGCTGGATGATTTCGTGGTGGAAAAGCTGCACCTGCAGTGCGGCCCGGCGGACCTGTCCGAATGGACCCGCGTGGTGGATGCGCAGCTCAATCCCCAGCACGAAGTCACCATCGCCATGGTGGGCAAGTACACCGATCTGGCGGATGCCTACAAATCCCTGAACGAAGCGCTGCTGCACGCCGGCATCCAGACCCGCACCAAGGTCATCATCGATTACGTCGACTCCGAAGATATCGAACGCGACGGCGTGGAAAAGCTGGCCCATTACGACGGCATCCTGGTGCCCGGCGGTTTCGGCAAGCGCGGCACTGAAGGCAAGATCGCCGCGATCCGTTACGCCCGCGAGCACGGCGTTCCCTACCTGGGTATCTGCCTGGGCATGCAGCTGGCGGTGATCGAATATGCCCGCAACATGGCTGGCCTGTCCGATGCCCACAGCAGCGAATTCAACAAGGGCGCCCGCACCCCGGTGGTGGGGCTGATCACCGAGTGGATCGATGAAGACGGCTCGGTGAAAACCCGCAGCGAAAACTCCGATCTGGGCGGCACCATGCGTCTGGGCGCGCAGGACTGCAAACTGGTAAAAGGCAGCATCTCCCGCGAGCTGTACGGCAAGGATGTGATTTCCGAACGTCACCGTCACCGTTACGAAGTGAACAACAAATACGTCCCGGAACTGGAAAAGGCCGGCCTGCGCGTGGCTGGCCGTTCCATGGACGGCAGCCTGGTGGAAATGATCGAAGTGCCCTCGCATCCCTGGTTTGTCGCCTGCCAGTTCCACCCGGAGTTTACCTCCACGCCCCGTGACGGCCATCCGCTGTTCACCGGTTACGTGAAGGCGGCGAAAGCGCACAAGGACCAGAAATAAAGGGACCAGAAGTGAAGGGATTCAAAGGTCGATTGGAAGGTACCGTGATCCGCAACAGGAGACTGCCATGAGCGCACAGTCACAACAGGTCACAGCGCAAAAGATTCTGGAGCTGGGCAAGATCCGCATGGGCAACGAACTGCCCTTCGTGTTGTTCGGCGGCATGAACGTGCTGGAATCCCGCGACATGGCCATGCAGGTGGCGGAAACCTACGTGAAGGTGACGCAGAAACTGGGCATTCCCTATGTGTTCAAGGCGTCCTTCGACAAGGCCAACCGCTCCTCGATCAATTCTTATCGTGGTCCCGGTCTGGATGAAGGTCTGAAGATCTTTGAAGAAATCAAAAAGACCTTCAACGTGCCGATCATCACCGACGTGCACGAACCCCATCAGGCCGCGCCGGTGGCGGAAGTGTGCGACATCATCCAGTTGCCCGCGTTTCTGTCACGGCAAACGGATCTGGTGGTGGCCATGGCCAGAACCGGCGCCATCATCAATGTGAAGAAAGCGCAGTTTCTCGCCCCGCGCGAGATGAAGCACATCATCAAGAAGTGCGAAGAGGCGGGTAACGACAAGGTCATCCTGTGCGAGCGCGGTTCCAGTTTCGGCTACAACAATCTGGTGGTCGACATGCTGGGCTTCGGCATCATGAAGGAATTCGGCGCGCCGGTGTTTTTCGACGTGACCCACTCGCTGCAGATGCCGGGTGGACTGGCGGAAGCGGCGGGCGGTCGCCGCGCGCAGGTTACCGAACTGGCACTGGCGGGCATGTCGCAAGGATTGGCGGGCCTGTTCCTGGAAGCGCATCCCGATCCGGACAACGCCAAGTGCGACGGCCCCTGCGCGCTGCGGCTGAACAAACTCGAGCCGTTCCTGGCCCGGGTGAAAGCCATCGACAGCCTGGTAAAAAGTTTCGAAAAACTGGATACGCACTGAAACACTCAAGCAGTCACCACAGGAGACATCTTTACAATGTCCAAGATCGCCCAAATCCGTGCCCGTGAAGTCCTCGACTCCCGTGGCAATCCCACCATCGAAGCGGACGTGATTCTCGAATCCGGCGCCGCCGGCACAGCCTGCGCTCCGTCGGGCGCGTCCACCGGTTCCCGTGAAGCGCTCGAACTGCGTGATGGCGACAAGAGCCGTTACCTGGGCAAGGGTGTTCTGAAAGCGGTTGAATTCGCCAACAAGGACATCTTCAAACTGCTGCAAGGCAAGGACGCGACCCAGCAGCGCCTGATCGACAAGCTGATGATCGACGCCGACGGCACCGAGAACAAATCCAAGTTCGGTGCCAACGCGATCCTGGCGGTGTCACTGGCCACGGCGAAAGCCGCTGCTGTGCACAAGGTTGAGCCGCTGTTCCAGCACATCTCCGAAATGATCGACGGCAAGGCCGGCCCGTACACCATGCCGGTGCCGATGATGAACATCATCAACGGTGGTGCCCATGCCGACAACAACGTCGACATTCAGGAATTCATGATCCAGCCCGTTGGCGCGCCGAGCTTCCGCGAAGCCCTGCGCTGGGGCGCGGAGATTTTCCATTCGCTGAAAGCGGTGCTGAAAGCCCGTGGTCTGAACACGGCCGTAGGTGACGAGGGCGGTTTCGCGCCGAACCTGTCGTCGAACGAAGAAGCGCTCACCGTGATCATGGAAGCAATCGGCAAGGCGGGCTACAAGGCCGGACAGGACATCACCCTGGCACTGGACTGCGCGTCGACCGAGTTCTACAAGAACGGCAAATACGTCCTGGGCGGCGACAACAAGACCCTGGATTCCGCCGGTTTCGCTGACTACCTCGCTGACCTGTGCAACCGCTATCCGATTGTGTCGATCGAAGACGGCCAGGACGAAAGCGACTGGGCAGGCTGGAAGATTCTCACCGAAAAACTGGGCAGCAAAATCCAGCTGGTGGGCGATGACCTGTTCGTGACCAACACCAAAATCCTGAAGGAAGGCATCGAGAAGGGTATCGCCAACAGCATCCTGATCAAGTTCAACCAGATCGGCAGCCTGACCGAAACCCTCGACGCGATTCAGATGGCGAAAGCGGCCGGCTACACAGCGGTGATTTCCCACCGCTCCGGCGAAACCGAGGATTCCACCATTGCGGATCTGGCGGTGGCCACCGCGGCCGGCCAGATAAAGACCGGCTCCCTGTGCCGTTCCGACCGCGTCGCCAAGTACAACCAGCTGCTGCGTATTGAAGAAGTGCTGGGCGCCAAGGCTCCTTATCGGGGTCGGGCGGAGTTTAAGGGTTTGAAATAAGTTTGAAGATGGCAGAGGAATCTGGAGAGGGGACGAGGTAACGCTTTTCCAGACCGTTTGCGGCCATGGATGGCCGCGGACGAGCGCACAGGGATGTGCTTGTAGCGTGTCTGGAAAAGCGT